>JAFVDY010000139.1 GCA_017478265.1 Muribaculaceae bacterium
AATAATCATAATTAGCCGACAACACACGACTCCGTCACGCTTTGAGCTGACGAAGTCGTTATTTTGTTGTTGCGCGGGCTTGTGTTTATCGCCCGATTGCGGAGTGCTATGTTTAGCCCTCGGTGATTGCCTCGTTGGGGCAAACCTCAGCGCATGAGCCGCAGCTGATGCAGACGTCGGGATCTATTACATAAATCTCGCCCTCGCTGATAGCGCCGGTCGGACAAACTGATTGACAGGTGCCGCATGCAACACAATCTTCTCCAATTACGTATGCCATAGTAGTAAGTAAATTAAAAAAATTATAAATAGTATTCAGTAAACAGCCGCAAAAGTACTACTTTATTTTGAACTGACAAATTTTTTGACCGAAAATCTCCATTTTGGTTTAATACGCCAGCTCACTTCTCGGCGCTTCTATTGCCGGTATGGCGAAAGCTGACCGCGCACTGTTATGGTGCCGCCTTCCAGCATCGGCATCACCAGTGCCGTGGCCTGATCGCTTCCCTTGAACAGGGTTATTTGCACATCGGCGTTGATGTCGATGCCTACCAAGCGATACTTCACCTCCACATCATCGTTCGGTGTCTTGCCGTATTTAATTTTCAAATCTCTAACCTCGCCGTCGAGCGTCACGCCTCCCAATCCGTTCAATCCCGGATTTGCACGCATAGCGGCAAACTGATACATTCCGTCTTTGCCCTGAACAAGCAGGAAATTGGCGTTCTCGCTCAACCCCGACATTACGTGTCCGTACATATCGTTCATGCTTGTTGCCCGTAGCACAAAGTACCCCTGCTCTATGGCTTGTATCGCCTTCAGGTGGGCTATCGAGTCGATGCTATTTTGTATCTTTTTTTGTTGGGCCGTCTGCGCGCTGTTGCATGAAGCGAGAGCCACCACAGCGGCAATTATTAAAAGCAAATTTCTCATTTTCTTATCGTTTTTTGGTTAGTATGCGGTGCAAATATAGTGATTATTCTTTATATGATGCAATAAATTTTCAAAAAATTCGCTTTAAATTTATGGCTGATAACATTAATAATATTAATCAAGCTGATTTCTCGGCTTACTCTTCGCCGCGTTTCCACTGGTCGCTACGCTGGGCCTTGCTTTTCCTGTTTATGCTCGCGGCGCTGATGGTTGTGGGATTATCTTCCTTGTTGGGAGTATTCTTCGCCAGCGAGGTTATAACGTTCTCTATCACATCACTGCTGCAAAACTTCGTGGCATTCGTACTGCCGGCGGTGGCGGTGGCCGCCGTCGCTTGGCTTATGGAGCGCCGGCGTGGCTCAATGACGCTCAAGCGATACGTCGCATCCGACCTTCGGATTAACAGCTTCTCCGCGGTTTGGCTACTGGTGGTTGTGGTGGGGTATATAATTGCCGTGCCGGTGCTCAACTGGCTCGTCGACTGGAACGACCACTTCAATTTCGGGCCTCTCGAGCAACAGCTCCGGCAAGCCGAGCAAATGGCTACCGACATCACTTCTAAACTCCTCGATGTCAACTCTTTCTGGCAAATGTTGGCGATGGTGATCGTTATTGGTGTCGCCACAGGCATCGGCGAGGAATTTTTCTTCCGGGGTGGACTGCTCGCACCTATGTTGCGTTCACGACTCAATCGCCATCTCGCCGTCTGGATTGTCGCTATCGTCTTCAGCGCTATGCACTTCCAGTTCTACGGCTTTGTGCCACGTCTCGTGCTAGGTCTTTGGCTTGGCTATCTCTTGCTGTGGAGTAGATCGCTGTGGGTCCCCATCATTGCCCACTCTATCAACAATAGCATGGTGGTTGTCATCTCTTATCTCTCTAAACTGGGCTTCGTCTCCAACGAGCAAATCGATGCCATTGGTGTAGCGGCAAAGGGGCAATTTCCCTGGCTTGCTCTCGGGGCGGCCGTTATTTGGCTTGCACTGGCAATTATAATTGATAAAAAATGTAAAAATTTTCACAATCTGACGAATAATTGCTAAATTTGCACGCTTGTAACAAATTTCCAACAAAATAGGGCATTTTTTTGATAAATGCGAAACTGCTTGACTCGTTATATTACAATCGTTTGCATCTCGTTGCTCGCAGCGCTCAACTCTATCGGCGCGCAGAACATCGGCGACGAATTCGTGGCCGCGGGTATCGCGTATCGTATCATAAGCAACAATCGGGTTGAGGTGATCTCTCGAGGCGATGTCAATTACAAAGGCCTTGTCTCGATTGGGGTCCCGAAAACGGTTACCTACAACGGACGGACGTTCAATATCTACAGCCTCGGAGCGAGAGCCTTCCTCGACTGCACTACCTTGCAACAGGTGGTTCTTCCGTCTACTGTCACTTCTCTCGGCTCGGCCACATTCGAGGGATGCACAAGCCTCCGTCAAATCAATATCCCCTCAGGAGTGACCCATATCGGCGACTATGCCTTCCAAGGGTGTCGAAACCTCGAGGAAATAAAACTGCCGCCCTCGGTACGAGACATAGGATACCGCGCTTTCGCCGGATGCACAGCGCTTAAAGAAATCGATATCGATGCCGTAACGCTCGATTTCTACTGCTTCGACGGGTGCACAGCCCTCAAAACGGTCGACCTCGGTGAACGTCTGCGCGCTATCGGCAAATGCGCTTTCCGTAACTGTACCGCTCTCACAGACATTTCTATCCCCTACGAGGTGCGGGAAATCGACGATAGTACTTTCTACAACTGCGCCGCGCTGAGCCGAGTCTACATTGGCGAGAGTGTCGACACCATTATGCCCACCGCATTCCTCGCCTGCCACGCTCTTGAGAGTTTCACCGTCAGCCCCTACAACGAATATTACACCGATATCAACGGTGCCCTCTGCGACATCGAGCGACAAGTGCTTTACATCTATCCCGAGGCAAAGTGTGAGCCGGAGATGAACTTCACTCTCTCTACCGTGCGACGCATAGCTAAATGGGCCTTCCGCGGCAATCAGCGCCTGCGCCGCTTTGTGGTTAAAAGCTCAATCAACGATGTCGATGAGGAGGCCTTCATCGGATGCTCCAATCTCGAATATTTCGAACTGCCACTCTCAACGCAAACCATCGGTAATCGAGCTTTGGCAGAATGCCCCGAGCTTACCTATTTCCGTGTCCGCACCACCATCCGCAAGATTGGAGACGATATTCTGGTCGACAGCCGTAAGTTGGAGCAATTCCACTGCCGGCAGCGACACCCCGATGTGGTAGAAATCGCCCCTAACGCATTCCGGGGCATTCCCGCCTCGTGTCCGCTCTACGTGCCACTCGGCTATGGCGACGCCTACGCCGCTGTCGATGGCTGGAAATACTTCCCGTCCATTATCGAGGAGGACGTGTTCGTGCCGGGCGACGTCAACGACGACGAACTATGTAACGTGAGCGACATATCGGCTGTGTACGCTTATATTCTCGACCCCGACGACCCCAACAACCTTATCGACCCTGAAGCGGCCGACGTCAATCACGACGGAGAAGTGAATGTGAGCGACATCAGCGCAATCTACGAAATAATAATTACCGACGAATAAACTACATATTCATGGACGCCCAACTGCAACGTGAAATCGAGAAGATGATGTCGGGCAACCTTTATGATGCCACCGACAATCAGCCTCTGCTCAAAGTCCTTAACGAGTGCCACAACCTTTGCTACGAATATAATCAACTGCGGCCCACTCAACTCGACGAACGTGACGCTCTCATACGCCGAATTCTGGGGAAAACAGGGAAAAAAGTAAACATCCTGCAACCCTTCTTCTGCGACTATGGCTTCAATATCGAAGTGGGCGAGAACTTCTTCGCCAACACCAACCTCGTAATACTCGACGAGGCACGGGTCTCTTTCGGCGACAACGTGTTTATTGCTCCCAACTGCGCTTTCTACACCGCCGGGCACCCGCTCGATGTCGAGCAACGTAACAGAGGGCTCGAATACTCGCTGCCCATCACCGTTGGCAATAATGTCTGGTTCGGCGGAAACGTGGTCGTTGTGCCGGGAGTCACTATCGGCGACAACGCCGTTATCGGAGCCGGGTCGGTCGTCGTTCACGACATCCCGCCGGCCGTGCTCGCCGTAGGTAATCCCTGCCGCCCTATCCGACAAATCTAACACCTATCTACCGCGCCGGTATAGCGTGAAGTGGCTATTCGACCACACTTCCTCGTAGCCGTTTCGAACCATAAACGCGTTTAGCACCTCCAGCTTTCGGTCGCTTAAGAAACCGCTCGACACCGAGTAGTGTGTCTTCCAGTCGGCCGTCGGCTCGCGCCAGTCCTTGCTCAGTGTGTAGAAGTGCTGGCGCAATATCCATTGCGGAGCCGGGCCGCTGCCGTTCAGCTTCTTCTCAAGCAAACCCGCCGACAGCAACTCGGGCCACGAGCAGCCGTAGGCCGGGCGTGTATCGGTCAGGTAGTTCAAAAGCGGTGCGCTGCCGTAGGCCATCAGGGTGTCTCCCGCGGCCACGTGCTCGCCTATGCCGGCAAGCACTCCGTTAAGTATCGACGCGCGCTCAGCCGTGGTATACACCCCGCTCAAGCGGGCGTTTTCAACACTATGCGTCTTCTTCCACAGCGCCCCGCCGTCGAAGTAAGCGCCCATAAGCGACATCTGAGCCAAGCACACTAAAGCCCAACCGGCCAACATCACCCAGCGTCGCCTTTGAGCCCACACGCCGGCGGTCACCGGTGCCGCAACCATCGCTATTATCGATCCGTTGTTATAACCGCTGTCGCTGCCCAACGGGAAGATGAGCATCATCGCAAGCCCTAACAGCGACGCTAAGCGCAATCCGCGCTCTTTCGTCGTGGCCATTAGCCAAATGCACGTCGCAAAGCATAGCACCCACAGGTAGTTAAGTGCGTTGTAATGATATAAATAATATGCCGTAGCGCCTATGGTTGCCACCATTGCTGTCGCACGAGACCACCGCCAGGGCAACCGGCGCATTGCCGCGAAATATATCAACCCAATCGCGGCCATCACCGCGCCTACGCTTAGCGACTTGCTGTAGAAACGCCAGTACGCGGCTATCATCTTTCCGGCCGAATGGGTCGACTCACCGCTCTCATCGCCGGCTATCGTAGTCACATCGCGCAGGTTGCTTACAAACAATTCATAATGCCCGAGCCACAGCATAAGTAGCAATATCAGTGTTACTCCCATGGCTATCCCACCCGCTATCGTCAGCGCGTTTCGCACTCTACCCCATGCGCTTACGCCTTCGCGGGCTACCACCATCGGCGCTAATGCCAGCACGCACGCCAGCACGTTGGGCAGACGACTGAATATGTTCACGCCAAGCACTATCCCCGACAGCAGTAGTGACAATCGCCGTTGCTCGTCAATGCCGCGATGCAGTAGCCACAACGCCAAGCAGTAGAGTAGGGTGGTGAGCAAATCGTTACAGAACGCCACGGGCAGGCCGATAAACCCCACTATCACCATCAGGTTGCCAACAGCCAGAGGCAGCGGCGGCACCACTTTACGCAGCATCTGCCACACTGTCCACTGCGACAGCAGCAATGTCGCTATGCCAAGCAGCTTCCACCCGAGCATCCCCAACGATGGAAATAGCAGCTGTACCGCGCCGCCCACCACACCGCTCAAGTAATACATGAAATTATACTCTACGCTGGCGGGAGAACTGTATATGTTCCGGTAAAAGGTGAAATAGAAACCGCTGTCACACACGTCTATACCCGTAACAGCCACCGGCAACAGATACAATAGCGATGCCAATAGCGTCAAAGCCATAGCCGACTTTTGATGTGTCTCAATCCACTCTTTCATCTCATGTGTTTATTCTGTTAAAATTCATTCGCTATATGCCTTCTTTAGTAGTGCCGTGCAGTTGGCTGCCGTCAGGTGCGCTGTTTTGTCGTAGTAGGCGCGGGGATTGCGCGATAGCGCGTCGTGGCTATAATCTTTCACATTATCTTCGCCCAAAATCTCTCGTAGCGCGAGCAGGTCGCCGCCGCTCAATGTCCTTCGTTTATAACGCGGCGGAATTATTACCACATATTTAGTGCCGTTACTCTTGAGCAGCGCTCTCAACTCTTTCAACTTTTCAACTAATTCAGCCGTCATCACGCTGTTATAAGGCTGAGGCATCACATCGGCGTTAGCCTCGAACGCTCGCAGTCGCTCACGGGTGTAGAATGCGTCGGGGTTGACGGCGATTAGCGAGTCGAATTTATTATAACGGTATTCGTTTAGGCTATCGATGCGCGCCGAGGGGTCGGTGGTGATTATCCCTTCTGCCTCCATTTTCGCCTTAAAGCGCTTGGGCATAAGGCAATATCCTATTACGGTGGGGTTTTTATACGCGTTGAAAAACAAAGTGTGGAAATGCAACGCGCTCACCTCGCTAGTGATCGCGGGTGGACGAACGTGAAGGATGTCGTTATCAAGCGGACTACGGCGCAACATCTCCTCCTCAATCACTATCAGTGCGTTTGCCACCTTTGTGCCGCGTGAGTTGAAAAAGCGGATTTTATCCACAATTCCGTCGATGGTTTCCATCGTGGCATCGGCATGTAGCACACTTGAACCCGATGGAAGGTATTTTGCCCATTCTTCAGCACGAAAGTTCTGCGACATCGACGAGCCGAATATGAACGAATCATAATGACGTCTCTCGTTGTTATTCAGAAATGTGTTTATCGTCACTACACCCATATTACGCCCGGCTGCCGCGTGAGCCTCGCTCTTGCGGCTGTCAAATCGCAGCACGTTGAACGGATCGGCGGCCACATATATCGCAACCACTGCCCACACAGGCAATGTAGCTAACATTGTGCGTAATATGAACCGCTTGAATGTCATGCCTTCACAATTCTTGCCAAATCGGCGCCGAGCGACGCCACGTCCTCGTCGGTGGTCGACCAACTGGTTACGAATCGGCACACCGTTCGCTCATTGTCAAGCGGTTCCCACTGCTCGAAGATATAACGCTCTGTAAGCTGACTGATAACAGCGTTGGGAAGAACTACAAACTGCTGATTAGTCACCGACGCGCCGTACATCTCATATCCGGCTGACATGAAATGCGAACGAAGCTCTAACGCCAAATCCACCGCATGGCGGCCTATCCGCTCGTAAAGTCCGTCGCTGAACAGCGCATCGAATTGTACGCCAGCCAAACGGCTCTTAGCAAGTAACGCGCCGTGGCGCTTGATAGTGCTGAAGAACGCGCGAGGAGCGTCGCCTCGGGGAAACACTGCCGCCTCGCCCATCAGTGCGCCGCATTTGGTGCCGCCAATGTACATAGCGTCGCAGTGATGTGCCAGCCAGGCCAGGTCGTATTCACATTCGTTACTGGCCAGAGCGTAAGCCAGGCGGGCGCCGTCAATATACAACTTAAGGCCGTAATGTTGGCAAATGTTGTAGATGCCTTCGATCTCAGCCGCTGTATAGAGCGTGCCAAGCTCGCTGGGTACGGTGATGTACACCGCGCCGGGTTGAACACGATGTTCGCGTGTGGGGTCGGCCGTGAAATCGTCAAGGTATTGCTCAAGATCCACTACTGTCATCAGGTCGTGACGCTCCACTGTACCGGTCGAATCGCGCAGTAATATCACCTTGTGACCTGAGGCCTCGATGGCGCCGGCCTCGTGTACCTCGATGTGAGCGGTTGGTACAGCTATCACTCCCTCCCCCGGAGCGAGTATCGCATCGAGAATAGTGGCGTTGGTCTGCGTGCCGCCGGCCAGAAACTCCACTCTCGCCTGCGGGCATCCGGTAGCGTGGCGGATTTTCTCCCTCGCCCGTTCACTCCAGCGGTCGCTGCCGTAAGTCCCGCTCGGCTCGTCGTTGGTGGCTACGAGACGATTCAGCACTGCGGGATGCGCGCCGTTGCAATAGTCGCTCTCAAAGCTAATCTTCATTGCGTCAGCTGCTTTGCCATGTTGATCGCAGCACGTCGCCCGTCGCCCATCGCCAATATCACTGTCGCTCCGCCGCGCACAATGTCGCCGCCGGCATAGATGTCGCCGATGTTCGATCGCATACTCGACTCGTCTACCACTATCGTGTTGCGCTTGCTTATTTCAAGGCCTTCTATCGAACGCGGAACAAGCTGGTTGGGCTGAACGCCTACGGCTACTATCACCAAATCGACGGCAATCTCCTCTATCGCGCCTTCAACGGCTACCGGTGAGCGACGGCCGCTCGCGTCGGGCTCTCCAAGCTCCATGCGCTGCACTTTCATCGCGACCACACGACCTTTCTCGTCGCCAAGGTATTCCACTGGATTGTGCAGGGTCATGAACTCTACACCCTCCTCTTTGGCGTGATGAACCTCCTCGCGGCGAGCCGGCATCTCTTTCTCGCTACGGCGATACACCAGTATCACGCGCTTCGCGCCCATACGCAACGCCGTGCGTGTCGAGTCCATAGCGGTGTTGCCGCCGCCTATCACCGCTATTGTGTCGCCTTTCAACACCGGAGTGTCGCCTCCACGGCCGGCGTTCATAAGGTTGATGCGCGTCAGATATTCGTTGCTCGACATTACGCCGTTCAGGTTCTCGCCGGGTATGTTCATAAAGCGGGGAAAACCGGCGCCGGACCCCACAAATATCCCTTTATAGCCCTCGGCCTTGAGCTCGTCGATGGTGATGGTCTTGCCCACAAGCACGTTCTTCTCGAATCGCACGCCAAGCTTGCGCAAGCCTTCTATCTCGTGGTCTACTATCGTGTTGGGCAAGCGAAACTCGGGGATGCCGTATTTCAACACGCCGCCTATCTCGTGCAATGCCTCAAAAACGCTTACGTCAAACCCTTGTTTCGCCATCTCCCCTGCAAACGACAGGCCCGCGGGACCGCTACCCACCACGGCCACTTTTATGCCGTTGCGTTCGGGCATGCTTGTCGTCTCTTCTTTGCTGTGTGAAATCTGCCAATCAGCCACGAAACGCTCCAAATAGCCTATCGCCACAGGTTCTTGCTTGAGCTTATGCTTAATGCATTTGCTCTCGCATTGCTTCTCTTGAGGGCACACGCGGCCACACACCGCAGGCAGAGAACTGGTGCGTTTTATCACACGCCCGGCCTCGCCTATCTCGCCACGCTCGACGTTCTTGATAAATTCTGGTATGTTGATGCCTACCGGACAACCGGTCACGCATTGGGCGTTCAAGCAGTCAAGGCAGCGGCTTGCCTCTCTGCGTGCCTGTTCAAGTGTAATGCCTTGATTTACTTCCTCGTTGCACGTTATACGGTACTTGGCGTCGAGTTGAGGCATCACCACGCGCTCTATAGTGTTACGCTCTTTGGGCGTATGGCTCTTGCGCAACTCCTCGCGCCAGGCCTCGCCTCTTGATTTATTATAATCTTCCATTTCGTTTACTTATTTTATCCTTACCTCTTATCAAACTCCTTTCAGTCGCATCAGCAGCTCGTCGAAGTCAATCTCGTGAGCATCGAATTCAGGGCCTTCCACACACACGAAACGTGTCCTTCCGCCCACTGTCACGCGGCAGGCGCCACACATTCCCGTGCCGTCTACCATTATCGCGTTGAGCGACGCCTCCGTAGGTATCTCATATTTCTTCGTCAGCAGGCTCACGAATTTCATCATTATCGCCGGACCTATTGTTATCACTTTGTTCACTTTCTCACGCTTAATCACTTCCTCAACGCCTACCGTAACCAGGCCTTTGTTGCCGTACGAACCGTCGTCGGTCATGATTATCACTTCGTCGCTCCATTTTCTCACCTCATCTTCAAGGATAATAAGCTCTTTCGTCCGGCCGGCAAGCACGCTCACCACGCGATTGCCAGCTTCCTTCATAGCCTTGATTATGGGAAGCAATGGTGCCACGCCCACGCCGCCTCCGCAGCACAGCACGGTTCCGTAATGCTCGATATGTGTCGCCTGACCCAATGGGCCTACCACGTCGGTCAAACTGTCGCCGGGCTCCAAGGCGTTAATCTTTCGGGTCGAGTCGCCCACGCCTTGCACTACGAGCGTAATTGTGCCCGCCACAGGGTCGCTGTCGGCTATCGTCAACGGTATTCGCTCGCCTTGCTCGCCACACCGCACTATCACAAAGTGGCCAGCCTTGCGAGCCTTTGCTATCAGCGGTGCCTCTACCACGAACTTCACCACCGCCTCGCTGAAGTGTTCTTTACTTACTATCTTGTTCATTATCCTTATACTTTAAATTGAGTAATCTTAATTAATAAATAATTAGTGCCAAATTGTCGACTTAAAATAAAAAATGCTTTTTATGTTGTTATTGGTTGTTTAATTTCTTGTTTTATAACGTCGGCTATTCCTCCTGCAAGTATTGCTCAATATACAGTTTGCAATTAAAAGCCAACTCGTCGTACCACTCCTGTCCGAACCTCCTGATAAGCGGCTCGCGCAAGAATTCATACACCCTCACGCCTCGCTTCCGCCCGAGCGCCTCCGCCGGACGGCAAATCTTCCAGCGGTCATAGTTCACGGCTGTCACGCCTTTGCCCACCTTCTTCAGTCTTACGGGGTACAAATGGCACGAGATGGGCTTGAAGAAATCTATCCTGCCCTCGCGATAAGCCTTCTCAATGGCGCAGATACACTTGCCTCCGGGCGCGTAGCACGAGAACACGCAATTCTGCCCGTCGAGCAACTGTGTCACAAGCTCTGCCTCGGGATCGTAGTAGCCGACGCCTTCTTCTTTTATTTTCTCTTTGGCTCGGGGCAACAGGT
Organism: Muribaculaceae bacterium; assembly: GCA_017478265.1. Lineage (GTDB taxonomy): Bacteria > Bacteroidota > Bacteroidia > Bacteroidales > Muribaculaceae > Sodaliphilus. Next base: position 10,692 of record JAFVDY010000139.1, read on the forward strand.
CATCCCATATTTCGGGCAAAATCTCCTTTATCTTCTTGTATTCCTCCTCTGTGATCGGAGCGCCGGCGTCGCCGTCGATGCAGCAAGCGCCCAAGCACGCGTCGAGGTCGCAGCTGAAAAAGCGCTCAACCAAATCAAGGCTCACCAGTGTATTATCGCCTATTTGAAACATATCTTTTGCTATCCTTATTTATTGGTCTTTCGATATTTCGCTCAACGCATGCTCCAGATCGGTGCTGCTAAGCTTCAAGTGCATCTCGCCGCGGTAAGCGTACGAGATATTACCGGTCTCCTCGCTCACGATTATCGCTATCGCGTCTGTGGCCTGAGCGATTCCCAACGCCGAGCGGTGCCGCAAGCCTAAGTAGCGCGGCAGGCTTGTGTCGTGCGACACGGGCAGAATACAGCCCGCGGCCACTATCTTGTCATTGTCGATTATCAGAGCGCCGTCGTGTAGCGGACTGTTCTTGAAGAATATATTCTCTATCAACCGGTTATTTACGTTGGCATTGATGATGTCGCCCGACTTCTCATAGTCATCAAGCGGCATACTCCGTCGCACAACTATCAGCGCGCCGGTCTTCGACTTCGACATACTCATGCAGGCGTACACCACGGGCATCACCCACGCCTCATGCTCCTCGCCCTCTTTTTCCGGACGCCATAGCCGGGTCAAAAACCGCAAACCGCGTCGCCGGGAGCCTAAGTCTATCAAAAAACGCTTTATCTGATCCTGGAACAGAATGATGAGAATGAAGATACCGCTGTCGATTATGCGATCCATTATGGTTCCCATCAGCTTCATGTCCAGCACTTTATCCACCACCACCCACGTGACGATGAACGCCAACACGCCCACAAATATGTTTAGCGCACCGCTCTCTTTCATCGTCCTGAAGATGTAGAATAGCATCGTTGCCACCAACAGGATGTCGATGATATCTTTTATGCCGAATGAAATCATATCTCGCTCTTGTCTGTCGTTTCTATCTTGTTAATCATTACCGAGTTACGGCGCAATGCCTCTATCAGCCTGACGGCCTCACGGGCCTCTTTAGCGTCGTGGACGCGCAGGATGTGCGCGCCCGCCAGCAATGCCACCGTGTTGAGCACGGTGGTCCCGTTCAAGGCTTCATCGGCCCTACAGCCGAGCACTTCCGTTATCATCTTCTTGCGCGAGAACCCGACAAGCAACGGCGCGTTCAGGCTGTGAAACAGCTCCAAGCACGATGCCAACTGATAGTTCTGCTCAATGGTCTTCGCGAAGCCGAAGCCGGGATCGACTATCACGTCGTTTACTCCCATCTGGCGCAGCGAGTCAAGCTTTTTAGCCATATCCTCGAGCACCTCAGCGGCTACGCCGTCTCTATAGTCGGTCATTGCCGCCATCGTCCGCGGCGTCCCTTTCACGTGCGTCAGCACATACGGCAACCGAAGCCGTGCCACCGTCTGCCACATGCTGTCGTCGAGTGTGCCGCCGCTTATGTCGTTCACGATGTCAATCCCTACGGCCTCGTGGCAAGCCTTAACCACCGCCGAGCGGTAGCTGTCGACCGACACCGGCACGCGGCGCTTGCTCTTTTCAGCCTCTTCTTTTATTATTGGCAACGAGCGCAGCAGGCGGTCAATCTCTTCGCCAAGCGCCACAGGCTCCGAGCCGGGGCGGGTTGAGCACGCCCCTACGTCGATTATGTCGGCCCCGTCTTCAATCAGCTGCCGCGTTCGAGCGCGTAGCGCGTTAGCGTTAGTCGTCACGCGGCTCGCGCTGTAGAACGAGTCGTCGGTGACGTTAATCACAGCCATCACCAGCGGCCGCTCAATCTCATACAGCTCGCCGCCGGGCAACGTGATGTAATATTTTTTGTATTCTCTCATTTTTTTCTGACTGTTCCTTTCCTGTTCACTCTATCATCGCCAGAAAGTCGTCCTCGTTCAGTATCGCGACACCAAGTTTTTGCGCTTTCTCGAGCTTCGACGGACCCATGTTCTCGCCGGCGAGGATGAAACTCGTGGCTTTCGAGATCGACGACACGTTCTTCCCGCCGTGTTGCTCTATAAGGGCCTTATATTCGTCGCGGGTATGTTTCGCGAACACGCCGCTTATTACCACCTTCTTACCCGCCAGCTTGTCGCTCATTCCGCTCAGCTGCTGCTCGCTAAGCGAGAATTGAAGTCCCGCCGCGCGCAGTCGCTCAACCATCTGCCTGTTCTCGGTGTCCGCGAAGTAGTCCACTATGCATGTCGCGGTCTTCTCGCCCACGTCGGGCAACGTCGACAGATCCTCGACGCTCATCGTCATCAGCGTGTCAAGGTCATTCACATGGCGCGCTATCGTCTTGGCCGTTGTCTCGCCCACTTGCGGGATCGACAGGGCGTACAGCACACGCTCAAACGGCACCGCGCGCGATGCTTCTATCCCGTCGAGCAATCGCTGTGTCGACTTCTCGCGGAACTGAGGCATCTTCGTAAGCAAGTCGTCAGCGCTCAAGTCGTACAGGTCGGCCGGGGTAATCACGCCGCAGTATTTGTTCAGGTTCACGGCTATCTCGCTTCCTACTCCGTCTATGTTCATCGCGTGGCGCGACACGAAGTGCTCTATCCGCCCCACTATCTGTGGCGGGCAATGGCGAGAGTTGGGGCATTGCCATGCGGCTTCTCCCTCCACTCGCCTCAGCGCTGTGCCGCATATCGGACAGTGGGTCACAAACCGGATCGGCTCGCTGCCGCTTAGCCGCTGCTTGGTGTCTACGCCCACTATCTTCGGAATAATCTCGCCGCCTTTCTCCACCAGCACCATGTCGCCGTCGTGGATGTCGAGCGAACGGATTATATCCTCGTTGTGGAGCGACGCGCGCTTGACAACTGTGCCCGATAGCTGCACGGGCTCCAAATTGGCCACCGGGGTGATAACACCGGTTCGGCCAACTTCAAACGACACGCTCTTCAGCCGCGTAGCCTCGCGCTCGGGGGCGAACTTGTACGCTATCGCCCAGCGGGGCGACTTCGCGGTCGCTCCCAACTGCTCCCATTGAGCTATATTGTTCAGCTTGAACACCAGACCGTCGGTGGCGACGGGCAGATTCTTGCGCTCTTTGTCCCAATAGCTGATAAATTCGATAACCGCGGCTATGTTGGGCAATATCGTAATTTCGCCCGTCTTGAAACCCCAAGCTCGCAACGCTTCCATGCGGGCGGCATGAGTGGGGTAGGGCAGACTGTCGGCGAGCAGGAAGTATATCCGCGCGTCAAGCCCGCGACGGGCTACCTCGGCGCTGTTCTGCAACTTCAACGTGCCCGCCGCCGCGTTACGCGGATTGGCGAACAATGGCTCCTCGTTGAACGCACGCTCGCGGTTCAATCGCTCGAATTGCTCCCACGGCAGCAATATCTCGCCGCGGGCCTCAAATTTCTCGGGCCAGTCGCCCGCGGGCAACTCAAGTGGGATGCTGCGTATCGTAATCACGTTGGCCGTCACGTCGTCGCCGCGTGTGCCGTCGCCACGGGTCACGGCGCGGGTCAGTCGTCCGTGCTCATACGTCAGTGAAATCGACGTGCCGTCATATTTCATCTCGCCCACAATCTCAAGCGGAGCGTCGCCACTCATGCCCAAACCCTGAGCCGCGCGGCGAAGGAAGTCCTCTACCTCGCCTATACTGTAACTGTTGCTCAGCGACATCATCGGGCGTTCATGCGTCACCTGCGTGAAGCCCTTGGTCAAATCGCTGCCAACGCGCTGGGTGGGCGACAATGGGTCGGCATACTGCGGATAGCTCTCCTCCAAGTCCTGCAATTCGCGCATCAGCGCGTCAAACTCCTGATCGCTAATCGTCGGACTGTTAAGCACATAATAATTGTGGTTGTGGCGGTTTAGCTCGTCGCGTAGCTGACGTATTCTTTGTTCAAAGAGGTCCATTTTATTTTGTTTTCTTCGTTTTTTATCGTCAAAAGCACCGCAAATTTATAAAAAATTATTCACACCACCAACTTTTAACCCTCACCACCATTTTTTTTCCTCTTTTTACAAGAATAAGGGCCAACGAATTTCATTTAATTCGTCGACCCTTATCAAACGCTATCATGTGCATGCAGCTTATTTCATAATCTGCTCCAGCGCTGCCGTGTTGGCGCGGATTTCCTCGTCGCTCACCTCATAGTTGGCCAGGTCGTTGGCGAAATAGCGGTCGTAAGCGGTCATGTCTATCAGTCCGTGGCCCGACAGGTTGAACAATATGGTCTTGCTCTTGCCTTCTACCTTGCACTTCAACGCCTCGCGTATCGTTGCCGCTATCGCGTGCGACGACTCGGGCGCGGGTATGATGCCCTCGCTGCGGGCGAACATTGTGGCGGCCTTGAACGACTCCAACTGGGGTATATCCACTGCGTCTATCAACTTGTCGCGCTTTAGCTGGCTGATGATTGCCCCGGCACCGTGGTAGCGCAAGCCGCCGGCGTGGATGTTGGCTGGACGGAAGTTGTGACCCAGCGTGTACATCGGTATCAAAGGTGTGTAACCGGCCTCGTCGCCAAAGTCGTACTGGAACACTCCGCGGGTCAGCTTCGGGCACGAAGACGGCTCGGCGGCGATAAACTCCGTATCGGCTTTCTCGCCACTCAGCTTGTGGCGAAGGAACGGGAACGCTACGCCGCTGAAGTTGCTGCCGCCGCCAAAGCAGGCTATCACCAGGTCGGGATACTCGCCGGCCATCTCCATCTGCTTCTCGGCCTCAAGACCGATCACGGTCTGGTGTAGCGACACGTGGTTCAGTACCGATCCTAATACGTACTTGCAGTTCGGAGTGCTCATCGCAAGCTCTACGGCCTCGCTGATAGCCGTGCCGAGCGAACCTACGTGATTCGGATTCTCAGTAATGATCTTGCGACCGGCTTTGGTCGACATGCTCGGCGACGCGATCACCTCGGCGCCGTAGGTCTGCATAATCGAGCGGCGATATGGCTTCTGCTCGTACGAAATCTTCACCATGTACACCGCAAGCTCCAATCCGAAGTGCTTCGCCGCAAGCGACAGGGCCGCGCCCCATTGCCCGGCACCGGTCTCGGTGGTGATGTTGGTGATGCCTTCTTGCTTGCAGTAGTACGCCTGTGCGATCGCTGAGTTCAGCTTGTGGCTGCCAACAGGGCTCACGCTCTCGTTCTTGAAGTAGATGTGCGCAGGTGTGTCGAGCAGGCGCTCCAGGCCTTTGGCGCGGACTAGCGGGGTAGGACGCCAGATGCGATACATCTCGCGCACCTCCTCAGGTATCCATATCCAGCGGTCGGTGTAGTTCACTTCTTGCTCCGATGCGGCCTTCGAGAAGATTGGATACAGGTCTTCGGCCTTCAGCGGCTGCTTGGTTCCGGGATGTATCAGTGGTGCCGGCTTTGTCTTCATGTCGGCGATTACGTTATACCATGCTTGTGGTATATCTTTCTCGTTAAGTAAGAATTTCTTAGCGTCCATAATTAATTTTTATAATAGTGAATATTTATTTTTTCTTTGCTAAATTTTATGCAAAGTTACGCATAATTTCCGAACTGACAAATTTTTTTGTGACTTTTTTTCAAAAAATCGCGTTTTCTATCTTTTCTGGCAAATCTCCTCAATCCTCAACAATTACTCCCTTTACACCACTCTTTTTTACAATTTTACTACTTTTTCTTGCTCAACTGCCAAAAAAACACTACCTTTGCGCCCCTAAACTCGTGTACCGGTACATCCGTACACCCGTACACTCGTACACTTAAAAAATAAAGAAATGGCAGAGACTATCACTACCAACTCAGGAGAAGAAAAAAAAGTGCTTAACTTTGTTGAGCAAATTGTGGCCGACGACCTTAAGGAAGGAAAAAACGGCGGACGGCTTAACACGCGGTTCCCGCCCGAACCTAACGGATATCTACATATAGGACACGCCAAGGCTATTTGCATGGACTTCGGCGTGGCAGAGCGTATGGGAGGCCCTTGCAACCTGCGCTTCGACGATACTAATCCAGCTAAGGAGGACACTGAGTACGAACAGGCTATCAAGCGCGATATTCACTGGCTGGGCTACGACTGGGGCGACCGACTGTACTACGCCAGCGACTATTTCCCACGCCTCTATGAGTTCGCCATCGACCTTATCAAGCGCGGGCTCGCTTATGTCGACGACCAAACGAGCGAACAAATAGCCGAGCAAAAGGGAACGCCCACGCAGCCGGGTGTCGAAAGTCCTTTCCGCAACCGCAGTGTCGAGGAAAACCTCGACCTCTTCGAGCGTATGAATAAAGGGGAATTCGACGAGGGTGCTCGCGTTCTGCGCGCTAAAATCGATATGGCATCGAGTAATATGCACTTCCGCGACCCAATCATGTATCGCATTATCAAGAAACCGCACTGGCGCACCGGCAACAAGTGGAACGTTTATCCCATGTACGACTTCGCGCACGGACAAAGCGACTATTTCGAGGGCGTTACTCATAGTATCTGCACACTCGAATTTGTGCCGCACCGCCCGCTGTACGACTATTTCGTGCGACTGCTCGCAGGCGATAAAGCCGCCGAATACTGTCCGCGGCAGATTGAGTTCAACCGACTCAACCTCACCTACACCGTAATGAGCAAGCGTAAGCTGCTACAACTGGTCAAGGAACATCTGGTCGACGGATGGGACGACCCGCGTATGCCCACCATCTGCGGGTTGCGACGTCGTGGATTTACGCCGCAGTCAATCAAAAACTTCCTCAACGACATAGGCTACACCAAGTACGAGGCGCTAAACGATATCAGCCTGCTCGAACATAGCATTCGCGAGGACCTCAACAAAAACGCTAACCGCGTTTGCGCTGTGCTTAATCCGGTTAAGGTCGTCCTTACCAACTATCCCGACGACCGCGAGGAACTTATCGACATGGACAACAATCCTGAGCAACCGGATGCAGGCGTTCACAAGATGCCGTTCTGCCGAGAAATCTATATCGAGCGAGACGACTTCATGGAGAACCCGCCCAAGAAGTTCTTCCGCCTTACTCCGGGCAAGGAGGTGAGGCTCAAGGGAGCTTATATAATAATGTGTACGGGTTGCATCAAGGATGACGAGGGAAATGTCACCGAAATTCAATGCACCGTCGACTTCGACACGCTCAGCGGTACTGCTGGCAGCGACCGTAAGGTGAAAGGCACTCTGCACTGGGTCAGCGCGCGACACTGCAAGGAGGCTACAGTGCGTCTCTACGACCGACTATTCGCCGTCGAGAACCCCTCAGCCGAGAGCGAACGAGACTTCCGCGAACTTCTCAACCCCGACTCGCTTAAGGTGCTCGACAATGTCAAAATCGAACCTTATCTCGCCGAGGTTGCTCACGTCGAGGATAAGTTCCAGTTCCAGCGAATAGGCTACTTCTGTGTCGACCCCGACAGCACGCCCGACCGTCTGGTCTTCAACCGCACCATCTCACTCAAGGACAGCTGGGCGAAAAAGAACAAATAATCCCGCGCCGGACGGGACACAGTCACGTTCCGGCTAATGCTGACGTTCCGGCGAACCCTTTTACTAACCCCACCCTGCGCTCACGAGCCCTGGGTGGGGTTAGCGACATATATAGAAAATGCCGCCCGAAGGGCAATCACTATTTGTGCCTCTGTACTGCAAATAAACAAATCGGCTACGCGAGAGAAAGCGTAGCCGATTTGTTTTCAGTAGGGTAGGGCCTACCTTACTTCTTCTTGCCGAGCGTGTCCTGTAGGAAGTCCACGGCCTTGTCCACCACGCCTTCCACCTTGTCGTCAAGCGAGTCGGGGGTCAGTTTCTTGCCTATCTCGGTAGCTTGTTTCTTAATCTCTTTAGTGTCGCCACTCAGCAAATCGCCGGCCTTATCCTTGATGAAACCGGTAGCCTGATCTAATAATCCTTCTGCCATTGTTGTAGTTTTTAGAGGTTTATAATAGTTTATATAGCTGTTGTTCAACTCGTCCCCGTTAAGAATCCCTAATTTCTAATTTCTAATTAAAATTTACGGCATTACCACATTCACGAAGTACGTCGAGTTGTTCATCTTCGCGGCATCGGCCATCTTCATCTCGCCCTTGAACGTTACTTCCACCGCGCCGCCCGCGGCGCCGCCAACGGCCTCTTTAACCTTCGCCATGCTCTCGGCCGTCGCAGGCAAGCTGTGCGGCATCTCGCTCTCAGCCACCTTCGGCGTCAGCTTCAACTCAAAGTCCTTAACCTCGCCCTCGGGTTTCTCTGCGGTCTTTCCCGTAAGCGTTACGGTAACTATCGCTTTCTCTCCCTCGCTCTCACAGGTGTACTCCACATTCTGTGCGGCGTTCACATCCCATGCCACAATCTTGGCGTTAGCGCCGCCGCGAGTCACGGCTGCCGTTACAAAGTTGCCTTTCTCGGTCACTGCGTTGCTGTTGCTCTCGCCGGCGCAACCACTCATGATGATTGCCAGTGTAGCAATCAGTAGGATTGTTAATTTCTTCATCGTTTTTCTTAATGTTAAGAATAAAATTAATAGTTTCGTTGGTGCAAAGTAACGTATTTTTCTCCAATACGCCAAGAAAAAACCGCCACTTTTTTACAAAGCGACGGTATTTCTTTCGTTGGATTATCAACAAAATTCGGATTACGCCTCCTTCTTGAAGACGCGACGCTCCTTGATGCGAGCCTTCTTACAGGTGAGTTTGAGAAGGTAATAAATATTAGAGCGGAGGACGCGGACATGCTTGTTGATCACAATCGAATCAATAAACGGCGACTCGAGCGGGAATATACGCTCTACTCCAATGTTATTACTGATTTTGCGAACAGTGAAACGCTTCTTCGCGCC
>JAFVDY010000140.1 GCA_017478265.1 Muribaculaceae bacterium
AGCGGCGGCGAGAACCTCGTGAATAACATCTATTGCCCCGCCAACTTCGTGGCTCAGGACAAATACTACTTTATTGACCCGATCGCTTGCGAAATCGCAACCATCAAGTGGGCGGTGCTCGCCGAAGACGGCAACATGTACGTGGTGGGACGCCAAAAGGGAGAAGGCACAACCATTCACAACGACACAAACGTGCAGGGTGGGTTCACCATCGACACGCAGTACCTCTCCGAGGGACAACTCGACGAGACTAACGCTGCCTACGAGATCGACGCACTCATCCTTAAAAAGACGAACGTAACGCCCGCACCCGCGCTAAAGGGCAACGTTCAGCCGGGCACCGGACTGAGCTCCGACTATGTGGTCTACCCGCTGGCAGTGAAGAGCAAGGAGAACGTAATCACCGCTATCGACGACATCAAGGCTCATAACTCTCAGGTTAAGAGCGTACACTACGTCAATGCCGCCGGCATCGCGGCCGACCGTCCTTTCTCAGGCCTCAACATCGTGGTCACAACCTACTCCGACGGCTCTCGCACCACCGACAAGGCTGTTTATTAGTAGCGAAATTCACTTTGCCACTAGTTCGCAGACACCGGTACTCTTTTGCCGGTAGACATATTTTGAAATTATCAACTATGTGGACCGTAATCTCGATTGCGGCCCATTTTTTCACTAATTAAAAACGAGGGCTTGCATGGCCTGCGGCTCTCGATGTCGGCCTTTCGAAAACAGGACTGGATGACGAACTATCCGCTATATGCCGCCCTCTTATATGATTGCACCGGCCAACTATAAATTAGGGCTGCGACCGAAGTCGGTCGCAGCCCTTTATGTCGAGCGCGAAAGTGTTATCTTACGATATACTTCTTGTCGCCGATGATGTAGAGGCCCTTGTCGAGGTCGCGCAGAGCGTCCTGAGCGTCGAGCGTGGTGCCGAGGTAGCGGCCGTCGATGGTGTAGATGCTCATCGGTGCCTTCACGTCGCTCACCTTCACGTCGTTGATGCCGCTGTATTGAGCGGTTACGTCGTTCACGGTGTGCTTCGTGCCGCTGAGCGTGGCCGACACCTCATAGTACTTGGTCGACGAGATATTGTTGATGTCGACCGTTTGCGGCGAGCCACTGTTGGAGATTACGAGGTTGGTGAAGTCGTCGGCGTTCTCGAGGATATACTCGTGGTAGTACCACGTCTTGCCGCCTACCACCTTCGTGCCTTGTGCCGCGTCGCCCGGCCAGGTAGTGCCGCCGTTGGAGCCGCCCCAGATGTGATAGTTCACACCCTTCCAGGTGCTGCTCACCTCGTCGATGTTGACGTAGATGGTGATGAGTTTCTCATTCTCGACGTCGGCCCAGTCGTAGTTGTAAGTGGTCACGCCTTGAACCTTGCCGCCCACGAGCAGACCGAGCTTGAGCACGGTGGCCTTGTCGATGTGCAACGTCTGGCCGCTCACAATCTTGCTGCTCGACGCGGTGGGAGCAGAGCCGTCGGTGGTGTAGACGATTTGAGCGCCTGCGGGAGCGTTGACGGCAGTGATGATGGCGTCGAACGCCTCACGATATTTACCGCTGGGCACGCTCGAGGTGACGGTGGCGATCTCGTTGCTTACAAAGTAGCGGTAGTGGTAGCCGCTCAGCACCTCGGCGCCGGTGAACGAGCTTTGCGAGCTCAAGTCAAACTTCGAGGCGTCGGGGCCTACAATGCACAGCAGGTTGCCGTTGGTGCCTTGGATCATGAACACCGAGTAATTGTAGCTTGTGTTATTAGTGTACTTGCGCGCCGTGCTGCGGTTGGTGATGCCGACGAGCTTGCGCACCTCAATCATTTGCTTGATTTCGCCCATGTAGGCCTTCCAGTGAGGCAGGAACACGCAGGGCGTGCCGGGCATAGCCATCAGGAACGCGTTGGCAGCGAGCGTATCTTTCTTGATGGGGTCGGCGGTGTAGTTGGTAACGTTGCCGCGATCCTGCATGTCGTGGTTCTCGACGAAGGTCACCGAGTAGCGGTTGTAGTTACGGTTGGACACGAGGCTCGGCACGGCAAGGTTCTTCCAGCCGTTGGCGTTGTTGGCGGCATCGCGCACAGCGTAGCGGAAGTTGAAGTCGAAGGTCGCGCTCTGGCGAACGCCATCCTTGACGCATTTCGCGATCCAGCTTGTAAGCGCCGTGGCGTTGCCGTCCCAATACTCACCCACGCTGAACTGCACGTTGCAGGCCGAGTTGTACTCGGCGATGTACTCGGCGCCGAACCCCTTGGTCATATCGTAGCGGAAGCCTGTGTAGCCCAGGTCGTTGATCAAGAAGTCCTCGTAGGCCTCGACGCAGGTCTGCACGTTCGCGCTCTTGTGGTCGAGGTCGCGCATTCCGCCCCAGTCCTCGCCGGTGTCGTCGTTCGCGCTCAGCGACAGGCCGCCGGTGTGCTTGGCGGTCTCACCGCCGTCGTCGTTCTTGCAGATGTCGGTCGATTTCATCTGGTAGGTCACTCCCTTGTAGGTCTCGCTCGGGAAGTCAACCCAGCTGTTAAGGTTGCCGCGGTGGTTCACCACCACGTCGGCGATGATGCCGGTACCCAGGTCTTTATAAGTCTTAATCATCGAGCGCAGCTCGGCCTCGGTGCCGAAGGTGCTGTTCTGCTTGAAGTAGTACAGCGGGTTGTAGCCCATGCTGGTGCCGGGACCGTTCACTCCGCATTGTCCGCTTTGGGGCACCCAGATGAGGTCGAAGTATTGCGACCAGTCGGGTGCGTTCTTTTCGAGTTGCGTCCACCGCGGGTCGTTGTAGTTGTCCCACGAGAAGCCTTGCAGCATCACGCCGCCGTAGTTGTCGGGCCAGCCCTGGGCAAACGCCATCAGCGGCACAAGCGCCAGCAGAATAGAAGTAATTTTTTTCATACGCGTAATAAGAGTTTTATGTTATTGATTTTATTTGTTTTTTCTTATTTTAGAGGGTTAAAACCGGTATCGCACAAAGGCCTCGATGGCCTCGTAGCTCGCCAAGCCCAGACGGCTGTACTGCTCCGCCGTGGCCAGATTGCGCTCGAGCGACGTCTGCCAGCTCAGCTTGCCGTTCTCGGGGTCGTTGAAGGTATCGTTCACCTGCGACTGGAACTTGAGAATTGCCGAGCGCTTCACCCCGAACTCTTCCGGGCTCATCGGCACAGCCATCTCTATGTTGTCGACGTCCCAAGTGGCCCATTGTCCGCGATACATCCACGCGCGGCAGTCGCGCAGCGCCTCGTCGTCCTTGAGCTGGTCGATGGCGGCCAGAAGCACGTTGGCGCACGGCTCATGAGTGCCGCATGGGTCGTCGAGGTCGTCGGCGAAGAATATCTGGTGAGGCTTTATTTCCTTTATCAGCGCCGTCACCGGCTGCACGTCGGCGGCGGTGATGCGGCCCACGCCGCGCGGATGCTCAGTGAAGAAGGGCAGCGAGAGCTCGTGGATGTGGGCGTCGTCGATGCCGAGGTAATTGCCGCTGATGTGTCCTTCACACACGAATATCAGGCCCTTATAGCGACGGGCGTCGGGAATGTCGGGCGCGCCCGGCAGCTTGTCGGCCACTTGCCGCTCAATTGCCTCGAGGGCGTTGTAGATTGAGCGGTGGCCGTGGTAGAGTGCCATCTTCTTGCTGTACATCAGGTAGCGCATCAAGTCCTCGTCGCTCACCACCACGTCGCCGCCGGTCATGAAGCATAGGTGCACATCGTGGCCCTGCTGCACGAGCTTGCGCAGCGTGCCGCCCATCGAGATTACAGCGTCGTCGGGGTGCGGACTGAACACGAGCACGCGCTTGGGGTGTGGTGTGGCGCGCTCGGGACGGTAGGTGTCGTCGGCGTTGGGCTTGCCGCCGGGCCACCCGGTGATGGTATGCTGCAACACGTTGAAGATGTGGATATTCACGTCGTAGGCACTGCCGCGGGCGGTGAGCAGCTCGCTCAGGCCGTACTCGTTATAGTCTTTGTTGGTGAGCTTGAGCACAGGCTTTCCCGTTTGCTCGCTAAGCCACACAAGCGCGCGGCGCGTCAGCTTCTCGTCCCAGTCACACGAGGTCACCTTCCACGGATAGTTGATGCGCGTCAGCCTATCGCTCGCCTCAAGGTCAATCACGAGCTTCGCGTTGTGGTGCATTTGCAGAAACGACGCGGGATTGAGGTCGGTGATATTGCCCTCAATGGTGTTGAACACCGACTGAGCGCTACCTTCGCCCCACGCGGTGGCAATCAGCTTACGGGCCGCAAGCAGGTTGCTGATGCCGAGGGTGACGGCGGTCGCGGGAATGTTGTCGCTCTGGTAGCTGTCGGCAAGGCGCTGGCGCGTTTCGCCGGTGAGCGCTACCAGACGGCACGCCGACATCGTGGTCGAGCCGCTCTCGTTGAAGGCGAGACCGCCGTTCTTGGTCAGCTCGCATATCACCAAGTCGAGGCCTCCACATTCGTCTATCAGTGTCTCGTATTGACGGCATAAGTGATGCACATTCTCCTTGGTGGCCGTGTGGTCGAAGGTGTGGATATTCTGAGGCTCGATGTCTACCTTATTGAAAAGGCGCTCGCGAAGCCGGCGCATAGTGCTGTGGGTGGCATCTTGCACGTCGCCCAGCCCGAGCTCGGCGAGGTTGAAAGCCACCACGCCGGCAAAACTCAACTTGTCGGCGAAATAGAGCTTCACAAGCTCGTCGTACACGTCGAGCGCGCAACCGCCGGCACCAAAGGCTATCACGCAACGGCCTTTCTCCTTCACGTTGCGGCGGATGCATTCGGCCACATCATCGGCGGCGTCGGCCGCACCCTCGGCAGGCGTCTCCACCACCTTGGTGTAGACTTTCTCGTAGCGCGTGAGCGAAATCAGTTCCACCTCGCTCTCGGGCCGGTAATATCGCTTGGGCACCTGCTCAAGCATTATTTGCGAACTCAAGTCAGTCCTCATTTTTCCTCTTCTTTCTTACATTACAATCCGCAAAATTACTACTTTGCCGCAAAAAGACAAAAAAAATCGCTCATTTTTTTACCTCCACACCGTGAATATTACAATTATTACAATCTCGCCCTCCGGCAAGATGCCTCCTTCGATGTAAGATGGAAGATGTAAGATGTGCATCCGGTCTCTCACCGTCCTACTGTAGGGGTGACGTATGCGTCGCTCGGGTGCCGAATGCATTGCTACACAACGTACTGCACCGCGGTCGACCCATGGGTCGCCCCTACAATATTAACAAAAAAATAATTTGTAAAATTCGTCTAATTTGTAAAATTTGTAGTTTAAATCCAAAAAGAAATTCGTGAAAATTCGTGTAATTCGTTGACCAAAAAAACAGTTGTTACAAGTTGTTTATTAGTTGTTTTCAAGTTGTTGTTTTATAACGCCCGCAAACGCCCGATTAACGCCAGCCAACGCCCGCTTTCATTCCCGCATTTCGGCAATCCGACGAGTGAGCTCTACAAATTCCGCCACACTCAGCTGCTCAGGCCGGCGGCTGAACAACGCGTCGCTCAGGTCGGTACCCGCCGGCACAAGGCCGCGCACCGAGTTGCGCAACGTCTTACGGCGCATCCCGAACGTCGTCTTGACCACCGTCTTCAGCAGTCGCTCGTCGCAGCCCAGGTCGGTAACGCCGTTGCGCTTCAGGCGAATAACGCCCGACTTCACCTTGGGAGGCGGGTTGAACTCGTTCTCGTCGACGGTGAAAAGATACTCGATATCGTACCACGCTTGCAACAGCACACTCAAGATGCCGTAGGTCTTACTGCCCGGGCCGGCAGCCAGACGTTGCGCCACCTCGCGCTGAAACATACCGGTGCAGCACACCACACGATCCTTATAGTCAAGCACCTTGAACATGATTTGCGACGAGATGTTATACGGGTAATTGCCCGTTACGCAGAATTGAGGCGCGTCGCACGTCAGCGCGCACAAGTCGAGACGCAGAAAGTCGTCCTCCACTATGCGCCCCTCAAGCTGGGGGAAACACGCGTTAAGGTAAGCCACACTCTCGCTGTCGAGCTCCACCACCGTCAGGTCGTGTCCCTGCTCGAGCAGGTATTGCGTGAGCACACCCATGCCGGGACCCACCTCGATAGCCGGCAAACCCACATAGTCGTCGAGCGTCGATGCGATACGTTTCGCGATGTCGAGATTGACCAGAAAATGTTGACCTAACGATTTTTTTGCTCTAACTTGTTGCATAAATTAGCGGAGTTTTAAATAAAAAGTAGTACCTTTGCGGGCGGCAAAGATAACAAAAAATGCGCGAACAGCCAAAAAACGCGCGTTTTTTAAGCCTTTTTGCGCAACTAACCATATTTGATAATTATTAAAAACCAAAGACTAACAGACTATGAACAATGACGCAGTGGTCAACATTGAGGCACTCGTTGGCGATCTGGCCCTGATTATGGTGCTCGCGGCGATTGCCATCGTTGTGTTTAAGATGCTAAAACAGCCGGTGGTGTTGGGCTACATCGTGGCGGGCTTTCTTGCGAGCCCTCACTTGGACTGGTTCCCATCGGTGGTGAGCGAAAAGAACATTGAGTTTTGGGGACAAATAGGTATTATAGTGCTTTTGTTCTCACTCGGTTTGGAGTTTAGTTTCAAAAAACTGCTCAACGCGGGAGGGAGCGCGATTGTTACAGCGCTGATTGTGATGCTCGGAATGATGGCCACGGGATACGTCGTGGGAGAGACCATGATGGGATATTCAATGGTCAACAGCATCTTCCTCGGTGCGTTGCTCTCGGCCTCGTCCACCACTATTATCATCAAGGCGCTCGGCGACTTGAATATGCGACAGCGGCGATTTGTGCCTAAAGTGCTCGCCGTTCTCATTGTCGAGGATTTGTTTGCCGTCGTAATGTTGGTCGTGCTGTCGTCTATCGCCAAGACCAAGACCGTGGCTGCCGACGAGATGCTGATCTCAATCCTCAAACTGTCGTTCTTTCTTATTATGTGGTTCACAGTGGGCGTATTCCTGCTGCCGTCGCTGTTCAACCGCTTCCGACGGATGCTTACCGACGAGATGATGCTCATCATATCCATGGGGCTCTGCTTCCTGATGGTGATTTACTCGGTGGAGTCGGGCTTCTCAATGGCTCTGGGTGCCTTCGTGATGGGTAGCATTCTTGCGGGAACAAGCGATGCCGAGCGCATCGAGAAGATTGTGGAGCCGGTCAAGAACCTATTTGGCGCGGTGTTCTTCATCTCGGTGGGTATGATGGTCAACCCGTCGATTATCGCCGAGTATTGGAGCACTATCGCGCTGCTATGCGTAGTGGTGATTGTGGGAATGATCATCTTCGGCACCTTCGGTATGCTCGCCACGGGACAGCCGCTCAAGATTGCCATGGAAAGCGGTTTCTCGCTCGTGCAGATTGGAGAGTTCTCGTTCATCATCGCCACTCTGGGTACTTCGCTGGGAGTGCTCGACGCGAGTCTCTACCCGATTATCGTCACCGTGAGTGTAATCACCACTTTCTTCACCCCATTCTTTATCAAGAAGGGCGAGCCGTGTTACAACTTTGTGGTCAAGCACATTCCCGAGCGATGGAATGTGCTGCTCACAGGTTATGCCGCCAACGCCTCCACAAGCGTCAAGAGCGAGAGCGAGGAACTTTGGAAGGCGATTATCAAGCGTTACCTCCTGCGCACGCTGCTCTACTCGGTAGTACTCGTGATGCTGGTCGTTATTCTTCGCACCTACCTCATTCCTTTCTTCCAAGAGTTGCTCGGAGTTGCCGCCGGCAACCACGTGGGAGCATGGGCCTCGCTGCTGATTCTATCGCCGTTCCTCTTCGCGCTAATCATGCCGACAATCAAAAAGGCAGAACGGGAGAAACTGCTCGCCACCGCAGGGCGTGTGTCGTGGGTGCCTACCATCATCATGTCGCTCATCGGTAGCGTACTCGCCACAATCTTTATTCTGGGTATGCTCTACGGCTACTACTCCGGATGGGTGAGCGTGCTGATTGCCGCGGGATTCATTCTGCTCATGCTCGGTGTGCTCGCGCCGGTTCTGCGACACCGTATTCGCAAAATCGAGGAACACTTCATGAGCAATATGAACCAGCGGGAGAACCGACGCACAGGCAAGGGCAACAATGTGGTGAGCGACCTACACCTGGCTTATATGACCGTGGGATATAAATGCCCGTTTGTAGGTGAGAAGCTCAAGAACGCCAACATCAGGCAAAAGTACGGCATCAACGTGGTGAACATTCAGCGCGGACAAAGCTACCACCCGATACCCGGGGGCGAGGTGCGCATCTTCCCAGGCGACGTGCTTAGCGTAATCGGTACCGAGGAGCAAATCGAACAACTCCTGCCGCTGGTCGAGGCCAACGACAAGAACGCCGAGGCTCCGAAGCAGGTCGAAATACAACACTTCAAGCTTAGCGAAAAGTCGCCGATTGCAGGAAAGACGCTCGGCGAGGTGGGACTGCGAGAGAATTACCACGCGCTGCTGGTGGCTGTGCAACGTAAGGAGGCTAAAACAACCACGGCCGAAGGCGCTGACGACGAGATTGACGACAACGATAACTTCCTCACGCCAAGCCCCGAACTGAGCTTCTCGGCAGGCGACGTTATCTGGGTCGTTGGCGACGAGACCATCGCCAAACGACTGCGATAGCCCCCCCCGCGACCGACACAAACACCCATAGCACAACGTGCATAATCCAATTAGGCGAAACTCCCTCCGGAATTTCGCCTAATTCATTCTGATTACTCCAAGCCCTCCGAGCCTATCTCATAAACAGGCACGCGTCGCCATACGACAAGAATCGGTAGCCGCCGGCAAGAGCGTGACTGTAAAGCTCCTTCCACCGCTCGTCGCCCACAAATGCCGCCACCAGCAGCAACAGAGTCGACTGTGGCTGGTGGAAATTCGTAATCATGCCGTCCACCAGACGATAGCGGAAGCCCGGAGCGATTAGCAGTTGCGTCGTGCCCATATACACGTCTGTGCCATGACGGTCGAGATAAGCCACTATATTTTGCAGCGCGCGCCGCGTCGTGATCTCGCAAGGCGTGGTGTAAGGCATCCATTGCGTCACATCCAGCTCGTCAGCGCCGGCATCGGGGTTTGACTCGAGTATCTGACCTATGTAATAAAGGCTCTCAAGGGTGCGAACGCTCGTGGTGCCAACGGCTATGAGCGGACTGTCGTTGTCGATTATCTCCTGCAACAGCTCGCGAGTGACAGCTATAAACTCGTGGTGCATCGCATGGTCGCCGATTTGTTCGCTCTTCACAGGTTGGAACGTGCCGGCTCCTACGTGCAACGTCAGTTCGCGGCGACGGATGCCGTGAGCGTCACATTCGGCCAGAAGGCCGTCGGTGAAGTGAAGGCCGGCTGTCGGAGCGGCCACACTGCCGTCAATGTGGCTGTACACCGTCTGATAGTCGGTGCTGTCGCTCGGCTCGGTGCCGCGGTTAAGATACGGAGGTATAGGAATCTCTCCCACAGCTTCCAGCACCGAGGCGAAAGTGGCACCGCCGGTCCATGTGAACACAATCTCGCTGGCGTTACCGCGACGCGCGCCACGCGTGGCGCGCAGGGTCACTGCCTCGCCGTCCACCACCAGTTCCTGCTCAAGAGCGTCGTCCTTCCAGCGCTTGCCGTTGCCCACTAGGCAGAGCCATGTGCAACTGTCGGTTTGCTTGAAAATCAACTCATAGTCGTGGGGCGCGACAGGTTCGAGACAGAAAATCTCAATCAGTGCGCCGGTGGCACGGCGGAAACGCACGCGAGCGTTGATCACGCGAGTGTTGTTATAAACGAGCATCGCGCCTTCGGGCAGCAAATTCGGCACGTCGGCAAAGGTGCGATCCTCCACACTGTCACCATCGAAATACAACAGTTTGCATTGTTCGCGCTCCGCCAACGGGTGGCGGGCGATACGCTCATCAGGCAGCGCGTAGTTATATGCGTCGATGCGCAGTTGGCGCACCATTTTTTCTCTTTCTGTCATAATTTATTCTATTTTTTCACGTCTTAACGCCCGCAAAGGTACCACTTTTAGCCGAATTATTAAAATCCGCACAACCAAAACACCTATTCGCCACCTCTCACCATATACAAAAATAACGTTGCATACACCCTGTCACCTCCGCTACCTTTGCTCCGAGTTAAATTATAAATTAAAAATTAAAGAAAAATGTCCCCCACTGTCCCACCCGCCACCTGTAGGGGCGACGCTGCGTCGCCCGCGTGCCTCTCCCGCCCGACACCACCCACTGTCCCACCAAAAAATAATTCGTGTTAATTCGTTGTTGCAAATTCGTTGTTGCAAATTCGTTGACCCCAAACAAAAAAATCTACCCGCCTGTCGACCAAGCGAGTAGACTTTCACCACGTGACCCCGTGGGGAGTCGAACCCCAATCGAAGGAACCGGAATCCTTTATTCTATCCATTGAACTACGGGGCCTTTTTTTGCCGAAAAGCGGTGCAAAATTAGAGCTTTTTTTCTACTTTTGCAAGTTGTAACGCTAAAAAACGCTAAAAAACTGCTATGGACGTAAAGATTGAGCAAAGTTGGAAACAGGCGCTGAGCCATGAATGGAACGCCGACTATTTTGTGCGACTCACCTCGTGGGTGCGAGAGCAATACCGTGTGGCACAGGTATTTCCACCCGGACGACAGATTTTCGCGGCATTCGATGCCACACCGTTCCACCGCGTGAAAGTCGTAATTCTCGGTCAGGATCCATATCATGGCGAGGGACAGGCCAACGGACTGTGCTTCAGCGTCAATCCGGGCATCGCTATCCCAAAGTCGCTCATTAATATATTTAAAGAGGTGCACGACGACGTTGGAGCGCCTTTCCCGCACGACGGCGACCTCTCACGATGGGCGCGGCAAGGCGTACTTCTACTTAACGCCACACTCACCGTCGCGGCACACCAAGCAGGGTCGCACCAGAATCGCGGCTGGGAGGAGTTTACCGATGCCGTAATAGCACGGCTCGCAACAGGGCGAGACCACCTAGTGTTCATGCTCTGGGGATCCTACGCGCAGCGCAAAGGACAGTTTATCGACCGTAACCGACACCTCGTGCTCACGAGCGCACATCCGTCGCCACTCTCGGCCTACCGTGGGTTCTTCGGCAACCACCACTTCTCGCTCGCCAACGACTACCTGCGCCGGCACGGCGAAACGCCCATAGTCTGGTAAACGCCCCCTCTGCCCCAGCCATTTCTAATTCATATTTTCTAATTTCTAATTCATAATTTCTAATTTCTAATTAAAAATGCCTACCTTTGCAATCGCTTTAACACAAAAGCGACTCAACAACGAATAATAATCAATTAAATTTCAGAATATTACACATCGATGGCAAAGTTTAATTTTGTTAAAGAATTGGAGTGGCGAGGCATGATCAACAACATCATGCCCGGCACCGAGGAGCAACTCGACAAGGAGATGACAGCAGCTTACGTCGGCATCGACCCGACAGCCGACTCGCTGCACATCGGACACCTGGTAAGCATAATGATGCTCAAGCACTTCCAGAGGGCTGGACATAAGCCCATCGCACTCATTGGAGGTGCTACAGGCATGATTGGCGACCCCTCGATGAAGTCGCAGGAACGTAAACTCATCGACGAACAGACGCTGCGACACAACCAAGAGGCGATTCGTGCACAACTCGCACACTTCCTCGACTTCGACAGCGACGCGCCAAACCACGCTATACTCGTCAACAACTACGACTGGATGAAGAACTTCTCATTCCTGCAATTCATTCGCGACGTGGGCAAGCACATCACCGTCAACTACATGATGGCGAAGGACAGCGTCAAAAAACGCCTCGCCGCCAACGCCGACCACGGTATGTCGTTCACCGAGTTCAGCTACCAACTGCTGCAAGGCTACGACTTCCTTCACTTATACGAGACTCACAACTGCAAGCTGCAAATGGGCGGTAGCGACCAATGGGGAAATATCACCACCGGAACAGAGCTAATACGACGCATGAACGGCGGGGAGGCTTTCGCCATCACCTGCCCGCTCATCACAAAGGCCGACGGAGGAAAATTCGGCAAAACCGAGAGCGGTAACGTGTGGCTCGACCCGAAACGTACATCGCCATATAAGTTCTACCAGTTCTGGCTCAACGTCAGCGATGCAGACGCCGCTAAATACATCAAAATCTTCACCGACCTCACACAAGACGAAATTGCCGAACTCGAAGCGCAACAGGCGACCGACCCAGGTCAGCGACCGCTGCAGAAACGCCTCGCACAAGAAATCACCGTCATGGTACACAGCGAGCAAGACTACCAGATGGCGGTAGAAGCATCACAAATACTCTTCTCCAACAAGGCGAAAGACATCCTACACCGCATCGACGAGGACACTCTGTTGAGCGTGTTTGAAGGCGTACCGACATTCGAGATCGCGCGCGAACAACTCAACAGCGGCGTACCCGCCATCGAACTGCTCGCGACGCTCACTCAAGTGTTCCCCAGCAAAGGCGAGATGCGAAAGATGACACAAGGCGGCGGCGTAAGCCTCAACAAAGAGAAAATCAACGACCCCAACATGACTGTCGACGCCTCGATGTTGCTCAACGATAAGTACCTGCTCGCCCAACGCGGCAAGAAGAATTACTTCCTGTTGATAGCGAAATAAGACGCTCAACCACGGCAAAAAAACGCATTTTCCCGACGCCCTCAGCGAACGACTGTCAAACAATTTTTCGAGCCTCCAGCGAACGACTGCCAAACAGTTTTTAGAGCGCTTTTCGGACGTTTTTCAGACTTTTTCAAGGCTTTTTTAGCGATTTTTCAAAAAAAACGCCTAAAAATTTGGTCACGTCGGCAAAATGTCGTACCTTTGCACCGCATTTGAGACGATGAGTCTCATGATGTGAAGATTGTCTTATGGTGTAATGGTAGCACTGCAGGTTTTGGTTCTGCCTGTCCTGGTTCGAATCCGGGTAAGACAACCGCGAAGAGGAGACCCTATGGTTTCCTCTTCTTTTTAACCTTTTTTTGAGCCCCGACCAGTGTCCCAACACTCACCCGAAAATTAGCGGACGCAAACATCAACCCGACTCATCAGGCCACCAAAACCGCCTGTCTCAACCCCAAAAAACATCTTGCCCACCTTTGTTTAACCCAATAAAAGCAAAAAAGACAACAAAAACTTGCACAAT
This sequence comes from Muribaculaceae bacterium, assembly GCA_017478265.1. Taxonomy (GTDB): domain Bacteria; phylum Bacteroidota; class Bacteroidia; order Bacteroidales; family Muribaculaceae; genus Sodaliphilus. The sequence goes on from JAFVDY010000140.1 coordinate 13,150, forward strand.
TAAAAAACTCGTCGTACCTTTGCACCGCTTTTCGAGCCCAGATGGCGGAATCGGTAGACGCGCTGGTCTCAAACACCAGTGGGGTAACACCCGTGCCGGTTCGACCCCGGCTCTGGGTACAAAGCAAGGCGCCAATCATTTGTTTTTTCAAATGGTTGGCTTTTCTTTCCTGTTTTCCGCACAGTTTGATTTGCAAAAAAATGTCGCTTGAAAATCAGCAATATAGCGCAAAAAATTTGGTAAATTGTGGGGCTCACG
>JAFVDY010000141.1 GCA_017478265.1 Muribaculaceae bacterium
GAAGCACGCTTAACGACTACAAGATGATGGCCGCCGACACTCTGCTGCCATCGCGCTCCGAGGTGGCCGGCCAGTACAGCTACGTGGTGGCACGCGTAATCAGCAACAGCATCAGCGACAAGTATAACTACATCACCATCAACCGAGGCAGTGCCGACGGCATTAAGCCCGACATGGGAGTGATCGACCAGAACGGCGTGGTGGGCATCGTCAACGTGGTGGGCCGACACTCCGCCCGGGTGATCTCGCTCCTCAACAGCAACATGAGCCTGTCGTGCAAGCTACGCGACAGCGAGTACTTCGGCGCTCTCACCTGGGACGGTGACGACCCTCGCTACGCTCTGCTGCAAGAGCTGCCCAAGCACGGCGTCTACAACGTGGGCGACACCATTGTCACCAGCGGATTCTCGGCCGTGTTCCCCGAGGGGCTTATGGTGGGCATAGTCGACAAACGGCTGAAAATCGCCAGCGACAACTTCGTGAGCCTGCGCATCAAGCTGTCGACCAACTTCGCACAACTGTCGAGCGTACGCGCTATCGACAACAAGCTTAAGCCAGAGCTGCGACGACTCGAGGCGAAGGACGACAAGGCTGAGACCTCGCCCAACGCCCCGGGCGACAAACCGGCCGACAAGGCGAAAGGAGGTGAAGCGAAATGACCAAGACCGTAATCCAACTGGTGGTGCTGGCCATAGTGCTGTTGCTTGTGCAAGTGGTGTGCAGCAAGATTGTGTTCTTCGGCATAGCAATGCCCATCGTGTTTATCTACCTGCTGCTGCGCCTGCCCATCAATATGCACAACAACTGGTGCTTCCTCATCGCTTTCGCCATGGGACTGACAGTCGACATCTTCAACAACACCGCCGGTATGAACGCCATGGCGGCGCTGGTGATGACGGCGTTGCGACAGCCGGTGTTCAACCTCTTTATCGTGCGAGACGACGACACCGCCGACCCCATGCCGTCGATCGAAAGCGTGGGGTTCGGCAACTACGCCCGTTACGCCTCAGTGCTGATTGCCGTGTTCTGCACCGCGCTGTTTCTCATCCAGGCGTTCTCGCTGCGCGACTTCCTCCTGACGCTGATGCGCATTGTCGGCAGCAGCGCCCTTACCATCGTTCTCATTCTGGGCATTGACAGTTTAGTGAGCACTCGCCGTGAGAAAAGACTATAATCTCGAGAAGCGCCGATATGTGATTTCGGGATTTATAATCCTGATTGCTGTGGTCTACATCATCCGCCTGTTTCAGCTGCAAGTGGCCGACGCGCAATATCGTGCCAATGCCGATAACAACGCGCTGTTGCGACGCACCACTTTCCCCTCTCGCGGACAAATCTATGACCGCAACGACAGCCTTGTGGTGTTCAACCATCCGGCCTACGACCTCGTGTTCATTCCCAAGGACGTGCAACCATTCGACACTTTGGCGCTGAGCCGAACGCTGCTGATGACGCCCGAGCAATTCGACTCGGTGTGGACACGAGTCAACGACCCTCGCAAGAACCACAACTTCTCGTCCTACTCGCAACAGACCCTCATGCAGCACCTCTCGCCCGAGGATTACGGACGCATCAAGGAGCAACTATACCGTTTCCCGGGATTCTTCATAGTGCAGCGCATCCTCAGGCAATACAACTATCATGTGGGAGCCAACATTCTGGGCAACATACGCGAGGTGAACGACCGCGACATCAAGAACGACGACTACTACCGCCCGGGCGATCTCACCGGCGACCTCGGCGTGGAGAAGAGCTACGAGAAATACTTGCGCGGACGTAAGGGCGAGGAAATCCTCTTTCGCGACGCGGTGGGCAAAATCAAGGGCAAATACAATGGCGGCGCCGAGGACATCGAGCCTATCGCCGGAAGCGACCTGCGCCTGAGCATCGACATCGAGCTGCAACGCTACGGCGAGCACCTGATGGAGCACAAGGTGGGAGCGATTGTCGCAATCGAGCCCGCAACGGGCGAGGTGCTCGCGCTCGTCACAAGTCCCAACTACGACCCGGCGCTGCTCGTGGGAAAAGAGCGCGGCAAGAACTATCGCGAACTGGTCAACACCAAGAACAAACCACTCTTCGACCGCTCCATTCAGGCCGCATATCCGCCCGGCTCCACCTTTAAGCCCACGCAGGGGCTAATCTTCAGGCAGGAGGGTATCGTCGACCTCTCTACAGCCTATCCTTGCTATCGCGGTTTCATCAACGCCGGAATGAGGGTCGGCTGCCACGGCCACGGCTCGCCCATCGCGCTTAAGCCGGCCATCCAGACCTCGTGCAACGCCTACTTCTGTTGGGGGCTGAAGCACATGCTCGACAACCGAAAGAAATATCGCTCCACCGCCGACGCGTTCGAAGTCTGGAAAAACTACATGGTGTCGCAGGGCTACGGCTACCGGCTCGACATCGACCTGCCGGGCGAAAGCCGTGGATTTATTCCCAATGTGGCTTACTACGACAAGATGCTCGGCAAAGGGCAATGGAGCGCCAACTCTATCATCTCCATATCAATAGGGCAAGGTGAGATTCTCGCAACACCGTTGCAGATTGCCAACCTCGCCGCCACCATCGCCAATCGCGGCTATTACTACACGCCTCACGTGGTGAAGGAGATAATTGGCGTGGGGGTGCTGAAGAAGTTCAGCCAACAGCATCACACCAAGATAAACTCAGCGTACTACGACGAAATAGCTGACGGAATGCGAATGGCGGTTACGGGCGGCACATGCCGCAGGGCCAATATTCCGGGGCTCGACGTGTGCGGAAAGACGGGTACCGCCCAAAACCCGCACGGACGCGACCACTCGGTGTTCATGGGCTTCGCGCCTAAGGACAATCCGAAGATTGCCATCTGTGTCTTCGTCGAGAACGCGGGCTTTGGCGCCACATTCGGCGTGCCCATCGGAGCGCTAATGATACAGCGCTACCTCAACGGCCCTTCGCCGGGACTCGACAAGCAAGCCGACGCCATGGCTTCGCAATGGACCACAGGAAAGTAAATTAGAACTTAATAATTATTATAACTACAAATTAAACGAATTAAATTTATGGCTGCTGAGTGAGATTTTAGACTACAAATTTTACGAATTAGACGAATTTAACGAATTAAATTATTTATGATTATTCACGAATATTTATGTTAAAATAATTCGCCAAATTCGCCGACAAAAAAAAAATCGCCAAATTCGCCGACAAGATAAAAATTCGCCGATATGCAACGGAACGATGACGCAAATAGCTCAGTGTTTAAGAGTGTCGACTGGCTCACGGTCGTGCTATATGCCGTGCTGGTGGTGTGTGGAGCGGTCAGCATCTATGCCGCGACCTACGACTTCGACTCCCTGTCGATGTTCGACCTCTCCACCTATAGCGGCAAGCAGTTCATGTGGATCGGCCTCTCGTTCCTGCTGGGCTTCGCGTTGCTGCTCATCGATCGCCGCATCTACGAGGCTTACGCCTATCCCATCTATGGCATCATCATCATTCTGCTGATTGTCACCGCCTTTGCGGCTCCCGACATCAAGGGATCACGCTCATGGCTTAAGTTTGGACCTGTGAGCCTGCAGACTGCCGAATTTGCCAAGACGGCCACCGCTCTCGCGCTCGCCAAGCTGTTCAGCACCTATGGCTTCCAGCTCAACAACCGCCGCAGCTATGCCATCGCCATCGGCATTATCCTGCTGCCGATATTGTGTATTATACTCGAGCGCGAGACAGGCTCGGCGTTGGTCTACTTCTCGTTTGTGTTCGTGCTCTATCGCGAGGGTATGACCGGATTCGTGCTCTTCGCCATACTGTGCGCCATAGTCTATTTCGTTGTAGTGCTCAAGTTTGCCGCCACTCTCATCATGGGCATTCCGCTGGGTATGTTCATCATCTTTATCATCGTCATGGCGCTAACGGTGGCTATGCTGTGGCTCTACTGCCGCTCGTTCATCTTGGGCCGCAACGTGCTGTTGGGCTATCTGGCGGCGGGACTCGTTGCCGGCGCTCTCGCCTATTTCGGCATTGTCATCAACGGCTACGCCTTCTTCTTCACCGTGATTGGAGCCTCGATAGTATATCTGCTCATCGGAATGTTTCACGACGACCTTCACAAGGTGCTAACCACCGTCGTGTTCATCATCGCCTCGCTTATCTTTATGTTTACCGTCAACTTCGCCTTCAACCACGTGCTCGAGCCTCACCAGCAGCAACGCATTCGTGTCGCGCTCGGCATCGACGACGACGTGCGAGGCGCAGGCTACAACGTCAACCAGTCGAAAATCGCCATTGGCTCGGGAGGACTCACAGGGCGAGGTTTCCTCAACGGCACACAGACAAAGCTCAAATATGTGCCCGAGCAACACACCGACTTCATATTCTGCACCATAGGCGAAGAGGAGGGCTTCGTGGGCGCCGCCGGAGTCATCATTTTATTTCTGGCGCTGATTCTGCGTATTATCACCATAGCCGAGCGACAGCACACCGCTTTCGGGCGTGTCTACGCCTATTGCGTGGCATCTATCCTCATCTTCCACCTTTGTATCAATATTGGCATGGTGCTCGGACTATGCCCCGTAATCGGCATTCCCCTACCCTTCTTCAGCTACGGGGGCTCCTCGCTTTGGGGCTTCACCATCCTGCTGTTCATCCTGCTGCGCATCGACGCCAGCCGCGCCCAGTATGGCGTTTGGTAACCCCCACTTTCACCTTTTTCTTCAAATTGTTAGTTTTTTTTTGAAGAAATTTGATTAACTTTGCGGGCGAAAACTCAGTATAGCTGAACAATAAAAACTATCGACCTGAAATGAAAACATTTAAACAGACCTTGATGATTATGCTGTCAATGCTATTTTGTAGCTGCTTCAACGGCAGCAGCGATGCCGTGGCGCAGTCGGCCTCGACGCAAACAATGTATATCACTATCGACGGGGTATCGCGACCTGCCACACTCGTCACCAATGCCGCCACTCAAGCGCTCATGCAACGCTTGCAGCAGGGGGCGATTACGGTAACGCTCAACTCCAGCGGCGGCTTCGAGATTTGGGGTGCCCTGGGATTCTCGCTGCCCACAAGCAACCAACAGATCACGGCCCAGCCGGGCGACGTTATCCTTTACAACGGAAGCAACATCTGTCTCTTCTACGGCTCAAACTCGTGGAGCTACACTCGCCTCGGACACATCGACGGCCTCAGCGAGGCCGAGTTGCGCTCTTTCCTCAAAGCGGGCGAAAGCGATATTAGCGTTACGCTATCGCTACAGCCCGTCAAAACGGCTATCAGCCAAGTGAACGCCGACCGCAACGGCGAGAGTGACACCTATTTCAACCTTAACGGTCAAAAGGTGGAAAACCCTTCGGGAGGTATCTTTATCAAAAACGGTAAAAAGATAAAACTCTGACTCAAATGAAGAAATCATTACTTTTAGCGGCCGTCGCCTGCCTTGCGCTGGCGGGCTGCACTTCCAACGGCGAAACAAAACAAGAAGATATGAACTCTAAATTGCAACTTACTCAAGAGTGGGACAAAGTGTTCCAGCTAAGCGACAAAGTGAACCACCGCAAGGTGACGTTTAACACTCAATACGGCTTTACGCTCGCGGCCGACCTCTACGAGCCGAAAGAGGCCTCAGCCAAGAAGCTGCCTGCAATCGCCGTGAGCGGCCCCTTCGGAGCCACCAAGGAGCAGTCGAGCGGACTTTACGCCATGCGCATGGCCGAGCGCGGCTTCGTGGCGATAGCTTTCGACCCCTCGTTCACCGGCGAAAGCTCCGGTGAGCCGCGGCGCACAGCCTCGCCCGACATCAACACCGAGGACTTCATGGCGGCGGTCGATTTCCTGTCGACGCTCTCGAATGTCGACCCTAACCGTATCGGCATTATAGGCATCTGCGGCTGGGGCGGCATCGCGCTCAACACCGCGGCAATCGACACCCGCATCAAGGCCACCGTAGCCTCCACCATGTACGATATGACGCGCGTGAGCGGCAACGGTTATTTCGACAACGACGATAACGAACAGGCTCGACACACCGCTCGTGAGATGCTGGCGAAGCAACGACTCACCGACGCCGGCGCAATGGCCGGAGGGGTGGTCGACCCCTTGCCAGCCGACGCGCCGCAGTTTGTAAAGGACTACCACGACTATTACAAGACGGCCCGAGGCTATCACAAGCGAAGCGGCAACAGCAACGACGGCTGGCGCGTAATCGGCACTCAAGCCTTCGCCAACACACGATTCCTCTACTACATCAACGAGATTCGCTCGGCCGTACTCATCATGCACGGCGAGAAAGCTCACTCACGATACTTCGGCGAGGCCGCCTACCACTATATGGTAGACGGTAAAGCCGAGGGCTACAACGTGGTGAACAAACCAAACCCTGTGCCCGACAACAAGCAGCTGCTCATCATCCCGGGAGCCACACACTGCGACCTCTACGACGGCGGCTTCACAGGCCAGGCCGGCAAGGGCGAGCCTAAGAACCTCATTCCCTGGGATAAACTCGCTGAATTCTTCAATAAAAATCTATAACCGAATGAAAAAAGTAGTTGTAATCTCCACCAGTATGCGCCCAGGCTCCAATAGCCACCAACTCGCGGTTCAGTTTGCCGAGGGCGCGAAAGCGGCGGGTCACGATGTGGAACTGATCTCGCTGCGTGGCAAAAACATAAAATTCTGTATCGGCTGCCTATCGTGCCAAACCACCGGCGCTTGTGTATTTAACGACGATGTGCCCGCCATAATGGACTCTGTACTCAACGCCGACGTCGTGGCATGGGCTACCCCCATCTACTACTACGAGATGGCGGGACAAATGAAAACGCTCATCGACCGCATGAACGCCATGTATCCCAAGGACTATCGCTTCCGCGACATATACCTGCTCACAACGGCAGCCGAGGACGAGCCAAACGTACCGGCACGTGCCGAAAGCGGACTTCAAGGCTGGATTGACTGCTTCGAGAAAGCCTCACTCAAAGCTCACCTCTTTTGCGGAGGCGTAGGCGCGGCACGCGAAATCGACGGCAACCCCAAACTTCAAGCCGCCTTCTCCTTAGGCAACGCCCTATAAACAAAAA
>JAFVDY010000142.1 GCA_017478265.1 Muribaculaceae bacterium
ATAGATGGGGCAGTAGGCCCTTATGTTGCGAGCTTCTTGGACGAGATTGGAAATGGCGAGCCTGCTGAAGAGACTCATGCCAGTGGTGAGGGCGTCGTCGGCGCTACGGCTGTGAGCCAGTCGTCGGAAGAATTGTCGTAGTTGCTTCTTGTCGTTGCAATCGACAGGTTGGTTATAAAAGGGGTCAGTCATCGGTGATAGGGAAGGCCGCCTTGTGATGGTTAAGAGCGCGCAGAGCTGCCTCAATGGTCTTATCGTTGCGATTGACTATAGGATAGTAAGCACTTTGTCCAAAGAGGTCACGTGCGATAAGCGCTTTGAGTCCGGTTAGGATATTGTCGCGCGAAAGATTGATATAGTACCATCGTGCGGGCACGTCGCGCTTGGATGCGAACTCAACAAAGTCGTTGAGCAGCCGTTCGTTGGCGGGCATATTACGCAGCAGTTGCTTGTAGTCCTTAACGGCGTTGAGTGCGGAGCGATTGTTGTCGACATACGAGAACGAGAACTGTTGCATCAGTCCCGCGGCCACCACGGCACGGTAGTAGCTGGTAAAGCCTGTGGTGTCGCGCGCCACGAAGATGTCGGGCACGATTCCTCCCCCGCCGTACACCTTACGCCCGGTGGAAGTGCTGAAGATTTGCGAGCGATCCACCTTGATGCTGTCGCGACTGTAGAGTTCGCCGTGCGATACACGGTCGTACAGGTCGTCGGCATAAGTGTCGTATGGTTTCTGAATACATCGTCCCGAAGGTGTATAGTAGCGTGCGATAGTGAGCCTAACGGCACTCTTATCGGGCAGTTCGAACTGTCGCTGGACCAGTCCCTTGCCGAAGGAGCGACAGCCCACTATCAGCCCGCGGTCGTTGTCCTGCAAAGCTCCGGCAAAGATCTCACTGGCGCTTGCCGAAAACTCGTCGATGAGAACGACCACCTCGGCATCCTGAAACGAGCCGTTTCCATCGCTATAGACAGCGTCCTCGTCGCGTTTATAACGTCCAACGGTTTTGACTATAAGCTGATTGGCGGGCAGGAACTCGTTGGCCATCATCACGGCCCGCTCCATGTATCCGCCACCATTGCCCCGCAGGTCGATAATATAACGCTTCGCGCCATCGGCTTTAAGCGCTGTGAGAGCAGTTAGGAACTCGCGGTAAGTGTTGGCGCCGAATTGGTTGACCTTGACATATCCAGTCCCCTTCTCAATGATATATGAGGCCACCACCGAGTTGACCGGAATAGCGCCGCGAGTTATGGTGAAGTTGTACACCTTTCCGCCGGTGCTGCGCTTTATGCCCACCTTGACGGTAGAGCCTTTGGGACCGCGCAACTTCGAGCGCACTTTCATCACGTCGGCACCGATAAAGGAACTATCATTGACGGTGACGATGCGGTCGCCGGCCAAGAGTCCCACCTTGTCGCTCGGTCCGCCGGGTATCACATCCACCACACGTATAGTGTCGTTGATTGACTGGAACTCGATGCCTATGCCGCTGAACGAGCCGTTGAGGTCCTCGTTGGCCGCAGTGAGTTCGTCTGCATTGAGGTAGACACAGTGCGGGTCGAGTTTGGCGAGGATTTCGGGTAGCGCCATCTCGATGAGGTTGTTGACGTTAACGGTGTCGTCGACATATTCCTCACTAATAAGATTAAGGATAGAGTTAAGCTTTCTGTCGCCCTCGATCCAGGAGCGCGACTTGAAAGGGTTTCCCATGAAAACGCCAATAAGGATACCCACCACGAGCGCGATAGACATTGCCAGCGGTGTCCACGACGATTGTTTTCTATCTTGGGAGTTCATTGTAAAGAGCTAATTGCTATTATGAAATTATTCTATGGGAAGTAAAACACATTCAATGCCTGCACGACGCAGAAGCTCAATGCCATCGGTGAGCCGATAGACCTCGGCAAAAACCACTCGCTTGATTCCCGCCTGAATTATGAGTTTTGAGCACTCGATACATGGTGAAGATGTGACGTAGAGCGTGGCGCCGTCGCTACTGTTGTTGCTGCAAGCCACCTTGGTGATGGCGTTGGCCTCGGCGTGCAGCACGTAGGGCTTGGTGTGATTGTCGTCGTCCTCACACACGTTCTCGAAGCCCGCCGGCGTGCCGTTATATCCGTCGCTAATTATCATCTTATCCTTGACGATAATAGCACCAACCTTACGGCGCCGGCAATAGGAGTTCTCTGCCCATATATTGGCCATGCGCAGATACCTGAGGTCGAGTAATTCTTGTTTATCTGTTTGCATTAACTACTATTGAATATGACTTAAAAACCTGCAAATTTACTACAAATTCCGATAAAACGTCGAAAAAAGTGAAAAACTTTTGATAAAAAGGAGAAAATATGTGGAGAATATGTCACAATAAGTGCTAAATATGAGGGTGTGTCAGAATTCTGACACACCCTCTGTAAAGAATAATCTTAAGTCAGTGGGATTAGAGGACTTTGGTTACGTTGGGCTTGGTGTAAACCTTAGAGCGTCCGTTCTTCTCGCAGGTTACAGTGCCGGCCTTCTTGTCGACAGCAGTTACTTTGTAACCATCGTCATAGCCATCAACAAATACGGCGTGAACCATGTCGCCCACCTTGATATCCTCGTTGAAGGGGATGAGCTTGCAGTCGTTCTTGTCGTAGGCCTTAACGTGCGAAGCGAAGCCGCTTACAAGCACCTTGCCACCCTGTTCGCGGATGAGCGTACCAGCCTCCCAATCGCCATCGGCACGGCAAGCCACCTGAGCACCGGGAACCCATTCTCCGTCGGGCACGATTTGGAACGAGTTTGGCTCGAGTTCCTTGTTGCCGAACTTCTCGCCCATCGACTCCTTGTCAGCTTGAGAGCCACGGTCGAAGCTGAGGTCGAGGAAGTTAACCTTAGGTTGCTCGGGGTTGGAAGCGTCGAGCACGATAGCGCGTTGCATACCGCTACCGCCTTGCCACCAGGTGAGAAGGATGTCGCCCACCTTAGCTTTCTCTCCCTTCTTGAGCGGGATGATAAGCGCGTTGGGGATTTGAGCCTTCTCGCCACCTAGAGCCGACGAAGTCTTGTCGCCCTTTTCGAAAGTGGTCTTGTAGAAGATGAGCACGGCCTTGTTGAGGTCGTCGCCATCCTTGATAGCCGAGGGATAGCTGGTGTAAGGCGCGAGCACGAGTTGTCCGGGCTCAGCCTCGATGGTTACATCCTGAGGGAAGTCCCAGGGGAAAGCGTCGACAGCCGTTGAAGCGGCGCTAGCACTTGCGCTGGCACTTGCGCTTTGATTCTGTTCATTTCCGCCACAGCTCATGAGCGCGAGCGGAGCGATAGCTACTAACAATAAAAGTAATTTCTTCATAATTTGAATATTTAAATAAAAAAACACATAATTACTATTCCATTATCCACTTTCTAATTATAACGTAAATGAATAGTTATTTAGTATATAGAGTGTAGTGAAAAAACGTCATTTCTTTGCCTTTACCTGCTCGTAGACGATGGCGTCGAGCACGGCCATGGTGGTGAGGTTGACAATGTCACGCACGGGAGCGTCCATCGAAGTGAAGTGTATGGGTTTGTTGAGTCCCATCTGTATTGGGCCTATCACCTCTGCCACGCCCATCTTGAGCATCATCTGGTAGACGGTGTTGGCGGCGCTCAGATTGGGGAAGACGAGCGTGTTGACCTTCTTGCCGAAGAGTTTGTTGAAGGGGAACGAGGCGTCGCGCAGGTCGCGGTTGATAGCGTACTGCACCTGCATTTCGCCATCGATACAAATCTCTGGATATTTCTCGTGAAGGACGTTGACGGCCTCGTGCACCTCGGCCGGCCCATGCTCCGGATTAGAGCCGAAGTTGGAGTAGCTGAGCATAGCCATTACGGGGTCGTGGGCGAAGTAACGCACAGCGTCGTGAGCCAGACGCGCGATGTCGACCAGCGCGGCGGTGTCGTTCTCATGGTTGATCGAAGTGTCGGCTATGAAATAAGTGCCTCGCTTAGTGTTGAGGATGTGCATAGTGGCGAAGTGCTTGAATCCGTCGCGAATGCCGATTACCTCCTTGGCGATTTTGACCGTGTTGCCGCCTCCGGCGTATGTGCCCGTTACGAGCGCGTCGGCCTCGCCCGTTTCTACCATCATCATTCCGAAATAATTGCGGTCGTACATCTTCTCACGCGCCTCGCGCTGGTTGATGCCGTTGCGCTGATGCTTGCGCGTGAGTATGTCGGCGAAGCGGTGACGGCGTTCCAGTTCGTCGTCGTGCCTCGGGTTGACGATTTGGATGTTGGAGATATCGAGTTCGAGACGCTCGGCGCGCTTTGCTATCATCTCGGCATTGCCCAGCAGGATTGGTATAGCCGTTCCGTGCTCGTAGCAATATACAGCCGCTTGGAGCATATTATCGGTTTTGACCTGCGCGAAGACCACGCGTTTGGGGTTGCGTTTGGCCTCCTCGGTGAAGCGTCGCAGTAGCTTGTTGTCGTAACCGAGTTTCTTGCGCAGCTCGTTGTGATACTCGTCCCAGTTCTCGATAGGGCGCCGTGCCACCCCGCTGTCCATAGCCGCCTTTGCCACAGCGCTCGAGACCACGGTGATCAGTCGCGGGTCGAGAGCCACCGGCAGAATGTATCGCGGTCCGAATTTGAGTTTGTCGATATGATAAGCCTCGTTGACAATAGGCGGCACGGGCTGTCGTGCGAGGTCGGCGATGGCGTGAACAGCAGCGAGTTCCATTTGGCTGTTGATCTCGGTAGCGCTACAGTCGATAGCGCCACGGAAGATGTAGGGGAAGCCGAGCACGTTGTTGATTTGGTTGGGATAGTCGCTACGCCCTGTTGCAAAAATAAGGTCGTCGCGCGAACTCATGGCGAGGTCGAAAGCGATTTCCGGATCGGGATTGGCGAGAGCGAAGACGATGGGGCGTGGTGCCATAGAGCGCACCATTTCCTGTGTGACCACATCCTTTACCGAGAGACCGAGGAAGACGTCGGCGCCACGCATGGCGTCGGCGAGAGTGCGCACATCCGTTCGCTCGGTGGCGAACTCACGCTTCTGCTCGTTAAGTCCCTCGCGGTCGGCGGTGATAACGCCGCGGCTGTCGCACATGATGATGTTCTCCTTCTTGATACCCAAGCGCATATAGAGCCTCGTGCAGCAGATGGCGGCGGCTCCCGCTCCGTTTACCACCAGGCGCACGTCCGCGGCCTTCTTACCTTGCAGCTCGAGAGCGTTGATCAGGCCCGCGCCGCTGATGATAGCCGTGCCGTGCTGGTCATCGTGCATAACGGGAATGTCACACTCCGCTTTGAGGCGGCGTTCTATTTCGAAGCACTCGGGCGCTTTGATGTCCTCGAGGTTGATACCGCCGAAGGTGGGCGAAATCGCTTTAACAGCGGCGATAAACTTCTCGGGGTCCTTCTCGTCGACCTCGATGTCGAAGCAATCGAGACCGGCGAATATTTTGAACAGCAACGCTTTGCCTTCCATTACCGGTTTACCCGCCATAGCGCCGATGTTGCCAAGGCCGAGCACGGCGGTGCCGTTGCTTATTACGGCCACCAGGTTACCCTTGTTGGTATACCGGAACACGTCGGTGGGGTTGTCCTTGATTTCGAGGCAGGGATAGGCCACGCCGGGCGAATAAGCCAGCGAGAGGTCGGTTTGCGACTGGTAGCTTTTGGTAGGAACGATGCCGATTTTACCCGGCTTTCCGTGCTCGTGGTAGTCGAGCGCCATTTTCTTTGTAATCAGCTGTGACATAGCGATATTACTCTACAATTATGCTTTCGGTTTAATGATTTTAGAAGTTATAAAGTCGTAAATGACGAGGCAAAGATAGTAATTTTAAAATAAAAATTATAAATCAAAAATTAAAAATTTCACGAATTGTTGTGTGGGACAGTGGTCGCATATATTTTAGATCTGCCATCTCACATCTTACATCGAAGGGGGGTAACATTGGTCGGCGCTTTCATTTTTCATTTAAAATTTATAATATGATTTGTTGCAAAGGTAGGTTGGCGGGGAGGTGCTTTGCAAGTATATTATCGTTGCGCAGATTTGTAAAGATATTCAAGTTGGGACAGTTGGGACAGTTGGGACAGTGGTATTTTGGGAATATGCGCATTATTATGCGTATATTTATAAGTTTCTTCAATTAAAACGTGTTTGTGTTTAGGAAAGAATTAATATTTTAAGAGGCGGTTGATTTGCGCCGTTGACGCGAAGGGTAGGAGTTCAACCATGTGGTTGAAGATGAGGCGGTACGACTCGTCGGGCGTGGCGGAGCATTGGAGCAGGTCGGGGTCGAGCAGTTGTTCGGGGGTGGTGAGCAGCGCCAGTCCCCAGCCGTACTCGTTGCCGTGGCGGTCGCGCGGATATACGAAATCCTCGGTGATGATATGGCACGACATTTGCAGACGCGTGATGTAACTGTCGAAGCGGCTCCGCATTTTCGCCCCGACAAAGCCGCATGCCCGGCGAAGGTCGCGCGTAATCATGCTGCCATGCTCACGCAGAGTGAAAAAGATAGTCTCCTCGATTGAGGCCGGCTCAATGGGCTTGGCGACGGTACGCCGCCAGTTGAAGAAGTGCGGCCACCACTCGTGACTGATGAATCCCGCTTTAGAGGCGAAGAACTTGCCGTAGACGCAGTCTCCCTCGGTGACAGCCGGTCCTTTCCACTTCCACAGTTGCCACTCCCACCCGCCATCGGGCAGGTTGACGTATCGGCAGTCGGGCGCGACCATTGCCTCGGCGTTAAAGCCCGGTATTCCGCTCTCGAGTAGCGGCAAGAAACCGAGCTGATGAATGGCATTCATCAGCTCGTTGCAATTGGTTATTTCGGGAAATCGGTTCATAATCAGAAGTAGAAATGGTAGCAAGTGCCACGGTCGTTGGGCAAGAGTTCCGGTCGGAGCGTTACTGCGCGGTCGCCACGGCTGAAGGTGGAGGCACCCTCCTCGTCGGTGCCCATGTTCTTAAACCCCAGTTCTACGAGTTGGTCGGAAAACCGATTCGCAGCCGAAGCACTATAGAGTTGCACCATCACCGAGGCGTACATCTCGTTGAGAACCTCGTTTTCGCAAAGAGAGTACTCCACCACGCAAGCCGCCTCGGGGTCGTCAGGGACGAAGAATTGATAGTAGTTCTCATTCTCCGGCTTGCCTCCGGTGTAGTATCCGTCGATAATGTCGCAAGGCCCGCCATATCCGTCGCCGGTCAGGCCGTGGGCATAGCGGTACTTGCCGTCGAGAGTTGCGGCCACGAATTTCTCAAAATGCTCGGAGGCTTTGTCGCCGTGTTTCTCGGTCGAATAACTCTCGACAATCGCCAGTGCGTCGGCGGCCGAAATCACCTCGGCGCGCAGTGGCAGGCAAGCGATAGCCGCAAGCAAGATTAGGCATAATTTTCTCTTCATCATTATTTTAAAAAATTGATTCAATTGTCTTATCAACAATCTCGTTAATAAGCCATCGAGGAATAAGAAATTCATCTCTACAATATCGGATTGAGTTTATTTCATAGGTAACGTGCAAATTTTCGATATGAAATCGATTAAAAACGTTTGGTAATGCCGATAAGCGAACGCCGGAGGGGTTACTTTTTCGCAGTTTTTTTCTTGCGTGTGGCGTGCTGCTTGGCGGCGATGCGGTCGTACTCGGGGTTGCCGTTACGAAGGAGACTTTGGTACTGCTTGGTGTCGTCGAAGATAGCGATAGCAGCGTCGAGGTCGTGATTGCGATGTCGCATTACGTAAGTGTAAGCGCCCGGATCGGCGTAGATATCTCGTGCGATTAAGCCCTTAATCATCATTCGCAGCAGGTTGGCGCTCGTTTTGTATTGCTCGGGGTTATACTTGATGCTGTCTCGTTCGCCACGTGCGATGAAGTCGCGCATATCGTCGTCGGTGAGCGCGAAGTCGCGGTCGAAGTCTTGGAGCGTGCGATATTTCGCTTTAAGTTGCTTGCGGTGCTTGTCGACGTAGTCGATAGCATACTGGTTGATGATGCCTTTCGCCATCATGTCGCGATAGTAGATGCTATACTCAGTGGTGTCGAGCGGCACAAAGACGTCGGGCATGATGCCACCGCCGCCATAGATGGTGCGGTGATAGCGCAGGGTCTCGCATCGTAGCGAGTCGGCGAAGGGAATACTGTCGACGTGATAGTATTCACCGGCTGTTGAGCGGTCGCTAAGGTCTTCCTCGTAAGCCTTTTTGTCGCCCTTGATATAGGGCTTTTGGATGCAGCGGCCGGCAGGGGTGTAATATCGGGCCACGGTGAGGCGCATCATCGAGCCATCGTCGAAGTGGAAAGGACGCTGAACGAGGCCTTTGCCGAAAGTGCGCCGTCCGACCACAATAGCCCGATCCCAATCCTGCATGGCACCGGCGAAGATTTCGCTTGCGCTGGCGCTATACTGGTCGACCATTACCACTACGGGTAGAGAGCGATAGCGTCCGTTGCCCTCGGCCCGGAGGTCTTGTCGCCGCTGATGCTCGCCTTGAGTGTAAACTATCATCTGCCCGCGCTCAAGAAATTCGTTGGCCATATCGCTCGCGGCGTTGAGGTAGCCTCCGCCGTTGCTACCGAGGTCGATAATGAGGCGTTGCATACCTTGACGCTTCAAATCCTCGACGGCTTCTATCATCTCCTCGTGCGTTTTAGCGCCAAATCGAGAGATAAGCACGTAGCCCGTGCGGTCGTCGACCATAAACTTAGCGTCGACGCTATATAGCGGAATATTGTCGCGAGTGATGCGGAACGGGATGAGTTTCTTGCTATTGCCACGCTTCACCTCGACGAGCACCTTAGTGCCTTTAGGCCCTCGGAGCCGCTTCATAATGTCGCGGTTACTCATCTTGACCCCTGCGATTACGGTGTCGTCGACCGAGACGATACGGTCGCCCGCGAGTATTCCCACGCGTTCGGAAGGTCCACCGGCCACAGTCTGGATGACGTAAAGCGTGTCCTCCTTCATATTGAACTGTATACCTATTCCGCTAAACTCGCCTTGGAGCGGTTCCTCGAGTTCTCGTGTTTCTTTTGCGTTGGTGTAGGAGGAATGTGGATCGAGCTGTTGCAACATCCCCGTGATGGCACCTTCGACGAGTTTGTCCTCATTGACGGTATCGACATAGAACTGAGAGATAGCGAACTGCGCGTTCATCAACTTCTGCATATTCCCGCTCATTCGCTGAGCCATTGCAGCCATGAGGCACCCCAAGAGGAGTGCGAGCATTACGATTCGTGATTTCTTCATATCTTATAACTTTGACTTATTTTCTTTAATTAGTTCAACATTCTATCAGGCGTCGGTTCCAATTGCTCGGCATATATCTGTCGATTGGGCGGTGGTAGCTGATGAGTTCGCGCACGAGGCTTGAGCTGACGTGTGCCAACTCGGGCAGCGTGTAGAGCAGCAGTGTTTCGAGCTTGCCTCCGCTCAGTTCGCGGTTGGCTTGCGCCATGGCCTGCTCGTAGTCGAAGTCGGCGGCCGAGCGCACGCCACGCAGCAGGCAGGTTGCTCCAACCTCTCGCGCAAGGTCGACGGTAAGCCCTGCCGAGCTAGTGACGGACACTCGCGGTTCATCGGCAAAGACGCTTTCGATGAGCTGTTTGCGACGCTCGACGCTCAGCAAGCCATGTTTGTTGACATTATAAACCACGGCCACGACTATGCGGTCGAACAAAGGCAACGCCCTACGGACAATCGACTCGTGCCCGGCAGTAAAGGGGTCGAACGACCCTTGAAAGAGCGCCACCCGCTCGATTGTCTGCTCCATAATCACTATTTTAGGTTTCAAAACTACAAATTAGGGGAGGGGTAATTTTTAAACTACAAATTTATCTATTTGGTTGAGGGTCTTAAATATTTTTTATCTAAGATTCAAAATTGATATTTATCAAGTGCAAAGTTAGGTTATTTTGCTGTTATTTAGGATTGGAAGCGGTTGTTCTTTATCATTTTTTAACAGCAAGAGGAGGCGTGTGATTATATTGCAAGGCGCAGGTAGACGTTCAGTGCGCTATAATCGGGATCGGCGTTGCTTTGGCTTATTTCCCATCGCGGTTTCTTCTTAGTACCGCGGTAGGCTGAGCAATGGATATGGTTGGGGCCATCTTTATAAAGGTCGGAACACCACTCCCATCCGGATTCCAATCCGTTGGAGAGGGGATAGACGCTTACGGCGGCGTAGTACCACTCTGCCACTGTGGGCATCCGGAAGTTGGCTCCGGTGAGTTCGTTCAGCTTATCGATAAACTGCTGATATCGGTTCCAGCTTACGTTTTGCACCGGCATCGCGGGGTTGATGTCGCGGCTTGGGTTGTCGCCCATCACGGCCTGCCACAGCTCTTGTGAGACCGGTTCAGCCGCGAGAAAGAACGTGTCGACCGGCGCCACCTTGCCATTTACCCGAGCTTTACCGCCCTCGAATTGGAGCATATCGAATGACACACCGGCCACGGAGAACGAGCGCGTGGAGAGTTGTTTCGGCTTTACTACTGCCACCTGGGAAGTCTTGGCCCGTTTGGCCCGCGACTTTCGCGCCTCGACCGGCATCGCCACCAGCAGCAAGGCCATCGCTGCGAGGATGAATTTTATACACTTTGTCATGTCAGAGGAATTATTGCTTTGGTGTTTGTTTGATGTTTGATATTTATTGAGAATCGTCAGCGCTTATGCGCTTTAGGCAGTCGCTTTCGCAGTGCCTTCATGAAGCGCTTGTACTCCTGCTGAGTGATGTCGACTTTTTCCCAGCATTTCTTTTTGGGGTAAGCCTTCATATAGTTGGTGCGCACCATCTCGTGAGTTACGATATTGCCGATGGGGATATTGTACTGTTTTATCAGCGGCAAAAGGTACTCGATGGCGCTTTCGATTTGGTGGTCGGTGAGCGGTTGCTCAAGTGTGTTGCCTTGGAACTCAATGCCTATTGTAAACTCATTGCATCGGTCGCGATTGCCAAGTCGTGAGTAACCGGCGTGATAAGCAATGGTTGTAGGTTCGCACATGATATATCTGGTTCCGTCGGTGTCGATGAGCACATGGCAGCCCACATTTTTCTTTTTATTGGTTAGCACATTGATTGATTGTGCGATAGTGGGCTCGGCGGTATGGTGCAGTACAACGCCTTTCACCTCGTTGGAGCCCTCATCGGTGTATCCGGCGCAGTGGTAGTCCGTTATCACCCCGTAACGCATTTTGGCATTGGCATAGTGACAGTTGCCACATATTAGCAACGCCAACATCATGAATATAAGAGAATATAATTTTCGCATTTTACTTATAAAATGTATCACAACCTTGCGATATCGGCGGCAAAGTTAGTAAGAAAATTCCGTTAATAATCATAGTCGGGTTATATTTTGTCATTAAACAGGTAGCTTTTGTCACGAAAGGGCGTGAAAATTTGGCTATTGGCTCAAGAATTGTTAACTTTGTGGCGTAAAAACAGATATTTTCATACTGATTTCATTCATTATAAGATATGAATACAAATAGAATTATACTCGCGATATTGCTGATTGCGGCGTGTATGGCAACGACTCGCGCGCAGCAGTTTAAGATTGGAGCCAAGGGCGGCTTGACCTTTGGCGAAATCAAGTGGGAGGAACTTGAGAGCAAGACCGACTTCCTGAAGAGCGACAACGGTCGCGTAGGTTGGAACGTAGGGTTGACGATGCAATATATAGGCCGTTCGGGGTTTGGCATCGACTTGTCACTACTATACGCTCGCACCGAGTACGGCTACTGGGACGAGGAGCGCGGCAAGGTGAGCAAGGATATGCTTGATATGCCCATACACCTAGTGTATCATATACCCACGGGCATCAACCGCAAGTTTTCGCCCTACCTTTATACCGGTCCCGACTTCATGTTCGGGTTCGGCAGGTCGTCGCTCTACTACGGCTCAAGATATTGGGACTATCGTTACTACGACCGCTACTATCGTAGGCCGAAGTCGGTGTTCTCGTGGGATGTAGGCATTGGGATTATGCTGTTTAACCACTTGCAGATACAGGGAGGCTTCACTTTCGGCCTATCTAACGCGTACGAGGACAATCACGATACTAGTTACGGTAAGAGCAGAGTGTGGAGCGTATCGGCCGCCGTGGTGTTCTGACATCGCCGTGAAAGAAAGCTCAGACTGGTGATGTGCGATTAAAAGTTGTTAAAAATGTGGGGTGATTGAAAAAAAATGGCTACCTTTGCAAGTTAAAAATCGAATTTTGGCTAAATATGGACATAAATAAAGTACTGTTTATATCGCAACAAATCGCGCCCTACGTCGAGGACAATCAGATGTCGACCACCAGTAGCGACCTTGCCCAGGGAGTGAAAGAGAAAGGCATCGAAGTGAGAACATTCATGCCCAAATACGGTGCCATCAACGAGCGTCGCAACCAGGTGCATGAGGTGAAGCGCCTATCAGGCATCAACCTTATAATCGATGACACTGACCACCCTCTGATTATCAAAGTATCGACACTCCAGCCCTCGCGTATGTCGGTGTACTTCATCTACAACGACGACTACTTCAACAAAGTGGTTACTAAGGATTTGGAGACCGAGAGCGACCTTGAGCAGAACGACGAGCGCTCGATATTCTTCGTACGCGGCGCGCTTGAGACGGTGAAGGTGTTACGCTGGATGCCCGACGTGGTGGTGTGTAGCGGTTGGGTGAGCGCACTCGCTCCACTGTACATCAAGAAGCGCTATAGCGACGACCCGAGTTTCCGCGACACCAAGGTGGTGTATGCCCTATACGACAACGAGCCCCTTGAGCCTTTGGGCGAAGGCCTTTGGAAAAAGCTCAAATTTGACCGCTTCAGCGACAAAGCGCTCAAACCGTTGCTCAACAAACGTGCCGACATCAAGGTGCTGACCCAACTCGCATTGAACCACTGCGATGCCGTGGTGCAGTGCTCGCCCAACATCCGCCCCGAGCTGATGGAGATGGTGGAGCAGTCGGGACTGCCCTTCCTGCCATACGACCCTGCTGTTGAGGGCGACAGCCAAGCGTTTGTGGAGCGAAACCTCGAGTTCTATCGCAGCCTCGACGCGCCCGCCGAGTAACCGATTCGTTTTTCCACACTTCTTAAATATATTTTTTCAACCGACAAGATAATGCGCAACTTACTATATGCGGCATTAGCCATAACACTTGCGGCGGTGGTGAGCACCGCCTGCAGCGACGAGAACATAGGCTCGTCGCTCAACGACACCCGCTCGTCGATTATCGTCGACTCGTCGTTCACGATTACCGGCACCACAGTGCTAAACCCGAGCCTGCGGTCGCGCAGCAGCTATCAACTGCTAGGCGTAATCGATGCTCCTGGCTACGGACACCTCGAGAGCGACGTGGTGATGCAATTCATGCCGTCGCAGAAACTCGTTACCGACTACGTGACCGAGAACACCATCGACTCTTGCTTCCTGGTGATGACACTCACGTCGGGCAACTTCACCGGCGACTCGCTCGCACCCATGCGCATGAACATCTACCCGCTCGACAAACAACTGCCCTACCCCATCTACAGCGACTTCGACCCAACGAGCTATTACTCTCCCGAAAATTTGCTGGGCTCAATAAGCTATAGCGCGTCGGCCGTGCAATACGGCGAGACGTCGAGCACGGCGCGCACCGTGTCGGTGCCGATGGATGTGGAATACGCGCGCGAACTGTTCACGATGTACAAGTTGGCTCCCGAGAAATTCTCCAATCCAACAATCTTTGCCCAATATATGCCGGGCCTCTATATCACCAACAGCTATGGGCAGGGCCATGTGATGAACTTCTCGAAGACAGAGCTGCAAGTGTACTATCGGCAGGTTAAGCCCGACACCACCATCAACGCCTACACGAGCTATCTGGCTGTAAGTCCCGAGGTGGTTTATAACAACAATATCAAGCTCGAGATAGACGAGAGCCTGCAGCAACGCATCAACAACGGCGAGGCTATAGTGGTCACTCCGGCCGGCACCGAGGTGGAGATTGTGTTCCCTATTCAGGAGATTATCGACTCGTATAAGTCAAGAACCTCCGACGGTATATCGATTATCAACTCGCTCGAGCTGGAACTGCCGGTGGAAGAGATTGAAAACAAATACAATATCGCGCCGCCCAAATATCTGCTGATGGTGAAGAACGGCATGAAGGAAGATTTCTTTGAGAAAGACTCGCTCACCAACAACAAAGACTCGTTCTACGCCACCTACAACTCGCTGAAGAAGTGCTACACCTTCACGGGAATGCGCGACTATATTCTCAACATCATCAAGAAGCAGGACGGCAAAGCCACGGTAGCCGACATCAACCTCACCATCACGCCCATTGATGTCACCACCTACACAAATGCGGCCACCTACACCACCGCCGCGTCGACAATTGTGACGAAAATCGGCCCCGCGGTGTCGCGCCCCGGATTGGCTCGCTTGCGGCTGGACAAAGCGAAGATAAAGATTACTTACAGCAAGCAGTCGATGTATTAGCGGCCGTTGATAATGAATTATGGTAAACGCGGAGGCGCCCCGAACAATCGGAGCGCCTCTGTTGCTGTGTGTTGCTTAGGGTAGGTTTTATTCAATATGTTACAGGTAGGTTTGTCGTAATTGGCACATCTTATATTAAGATTGTGTAGCGTTATTCTTGCCGCAGCAGTGTCGCGAATGGCGAGATGACAATCAGGGCTGTCACCGTCATCACGGCAAGAGCGTTGAGGCAGTCGCGCACGGTGATTACACTCCATGAGCCGCTCATGAGCCATACCCACGACAACGCGCACCCCAGTACCGCCAAGGCGTAGAACACAATGGCGAGCATCGGGTAACGGGCGCGACGCCGCTCCGGCAAGCGATTGAGCACTCGCGGTGTGAACCAGCGGTCGGTGGGTTCGAGCGGCTGACTTTGTCCTTTGAGCAACTGCGCGAGACGTTGGTCGTCGGTTGCGGTATGTAACGTTTTCTTAGTCATATCAATATCGTTGAGGTTTGTTGTCAGTTTATTGTTCAATAT
>JAFVDY010000143.1 GCA_017478265.1 Muribaculaceae bacterium
CAGAAGGTAGCTGGTTCGTGGAAGAAGAAGATGCCAACGAGCACTGTACCGACGGCACCGATGCCAGTCCACACGGGATATGCCGTGCCGATAGGGAGGGAGTGTGTAGCCCGCATGAGCAGGAACATACTTACGAAAGAGAAAACAACAAAGCCTCCAATCCAAGCCCACCATTCGGTTCCGGAGGCGTCCTTTGCACGACCGAGGCAATAGGTGAACCCCACCTCACAGAGTCCTGCCACAATGAGTATTAACCAATTCATTATGTAGAAGTTGCGCCGGCGGTGGCAGCAGCAAAAGTCCGGCGTCTCCCCGCATTGGCGCCGCAAAGGTAGTGAAAATAAATCTATATGAGGCACCATTGAAGATAAAAAAACTCATGAATAATGCTCAAACTCAGACCTAATAGGCCTACTTTTAAGCGGCCGCGTGGAGGTGTGTATAAAGAAACAACTTCATATTTTTAATCAACGAATTATTGATTGAGAGGGAGCAGTGGTCGGGCATTGGTTTGATAACGATTTGATTTGTTATTCCACACATATATAAAAATAGCGTTCCGCCGATAGCGAAACGCTTGATAATGGAATGATAATCTATTGATTATAAAACGGGTTATTTGATTTCGACGGTGGTGGCGGCTGCGATGTCGGGTATAGCGAGAGGGATAGTGAGGCAACCAGTAGCCTTGTCGAATTTTGCCGCTTTGAGCTTTTTACCGTTGACCTTTACCGACTTGGGTTTCTTGTCGAGCGCCGGGATTACGAGAGTGTAGTCCTTGCTTGGTTTAGCCCCCGCGAACGCGCCTTCTCCCTTGATGGTGATGGTGCATTTCTTGCGTTCCGGCACTGCGGTGAAGGTGATCAGGCGGTGGCGACCTTCGGCAAGCGTGCCGGTTGAGTGTAGGTCGTCATCGAAGAGTATGAACGACGATGGCTCGTTGCCCGGGAAGTGGTAGATGGTGAGCCGGTCGGGGTTGTAGTCTCCCACATTTCGCATCGTCTGCTCAGCCAATGGTATGAAGGCCCCTTCTCGCACGAAGAGCGGCAGCAACTCGATAGGCGCCTCAACGTTGTAGCTTTGCAGTCCATTGAAGCGCTTAGCGGGGTTGTTGAAGTCGCGCCAGTTTCCCTCGGGAAATCGCACTACGCGTTCTGTCGCGCCCTGCTTCATGACCGGAGCCACGAGTATGTCGCGTCCCCATAGGTATTGGTCGTTGACTCCGTCGTAGCTTGCGAAAGAGTTGGCGGTGTCGTATAGTCCGAGCGGACGCACGAGCGGCAGTCCTGCTGAAGCGTTCTCGTAGGCAAGCGTGTAGTTGTATGGCAGCCAGCGATAGCGGTCGTTGATGATGCGCCGAGTAAGGTCGCCGAATTCCTCATACTTATACGGCTCGGCGATTTGCTGCGAGTGTGTGCGGAGCACTGGCGAGAACAGGCCCAGTTGCAACCAGCGGATGTAGAGTTCGCCGTCGCGGTGGTGCTCCGGGTCGATAGCGAAACCACCCACGTCGTGCGACATATAACCGAGGCCGCTCAAGCCCGAATTGAGCATGATGGTGACTTGCGGTTGGAAGCCCCCCCACGAGCGCGACACGTCGGTCGACCAGGGGAATACCGAGTAGCGCTGGAGTCCGGCGGTACCGGCGCGCATCATGGTCATGAGTCGTCGGTCGGGGTATTGCTGCTTGAAGAGGTCATAGATAATGCGGCTCCACTCGTTGCCGTAGAGGTTGTGGAACTGCTCTGCTGAGAGTCCGTTGTGGTGGCGGATTGAGAGCGGATGCACCTCCGGCTCTCCGAGGTCGCCCCACCATCCGCCAACGCCGTCGTCGGTGAGCGTGCGATAGCGGTCGGCGAGCCATCGGCGTGTGGCTGGATTTGAGACATCGAACATACCGCCTTCGCCCACCCAGATGGTGACATCCTGGCTTTTGCCGGTGCTATCGTTGAGGCAGAGCAAACCTTTGGCGTTAAGTTCGTTGTAATTATCGACGCCACGTCCGTTGGTGAGGATATACGGCTGTGAGATAGTCACCACATTCACCCCTTTGCGCTTGAGGCGGCTGAGCATCCCGCGATGGTCGGGCCACTGAGCGGGGTCCCAAGCGAGGCGTCCCATGTCCTGCTCCTTGCCATACCAGTAGAGGTCGAGCACGATACCGTCGACGGGATAGCCGGCACGTTGCAGAGTATCAATGACGCCCTCGGTCTCAGCCTGGTCGCGATAGCCGTATTTGGAAGTAATGTAGCCTAAAGTCCACAGCGGCGGCAGTTCCTGCCGTCCGACCAGAGCTGTAAAGTTGCTCACCACATTGTCGATGCGGTTGCCTTCGCCTGTGATTACGAAGTAGGATACCGGCGCGTCGGCAGTGGTGGTGTAGGTAACGCCGCCTGCTCCGCAAACGAGCGTCGACCTGCAATAGTCGTCGAAGAAGATGCCATAGCCCTTGGCTGTGATAACGAAGGGCATGGTGATACCCATCTGACTAATGCGCTTTTCGCCCGCCACGTAGCCGTAATTCTGCTTGTTGAAGTTGACGAGCGTATCGCCGATGAGGTTGAACGAATAACCTCGCTCGCCGGCACCGTAGTATCCGCCCCCGTTGTCGCAAGCGAGGGTGATAGAGCGTTCGGCACGATTGAGATTGTCGGTAACGAGAATGTCGTTGCCACGGCGTATGGTAAGCTTCTTACCGTCGCAAATCACGTTAACGTCTCGCAACGTTGACAGGCGGCCCACTCCGTCTTGCACCTTAGAGAAGGCGACCTCGTGAATGGGTGTGATACCACCTTGAGCAAGCGTTGCGAGCTCGGTGGGTCGAGAGTCGTTCCATCCCTTAGGAGCGACAGTAACGCGGATGATCTCGTGGCTGACCGCTTCGATTGTAACAGTCTGCCCCGCGCTGTTGTCCATCGACAGCGAAGGCCGCGGCGGTATGGGCATGGCCTGCTGCGCGGCGGCAATGCCGGCGAAAGCAATCGCCAGCACAACGGTTAAAAATATCGACTTCAGTTTCATGTTTATGTTAATGGTTTGGTTATTAGTTTTTGAGAAGTTCGAGCATACGGTTGAGCGCCGCCTCAAGGCCGTCGGTGTTACGACCGCCGGCTTGCGCGAAGCCCGGCTGACCGCCGCCGCCACCTTGAATAAGCTTAGCCGCGTCGCGCACTATTGCACCGGCGTTCTTGCCGTCCTTAACGAGGTCGTCGCTAAGAGTTACGGTGAGCATGGGCTTGCCGCTGTCCTGTGTGGCCGCGAGCAGGGCCGTCGACGCGTGGCCGTCCGCCTTTACGCTCATGGCAACTCCCCTGGCGACCTCGGCGAGGAATTCGCCACGCAGAGTGAGCACTTGTATGCCTTCGACGTCGGTCGCATTGTCATAGAGGTATTTTTTGACCGTCTTTATACGTTCCTTAACGAAGTCCTCCACCTGCTTCTGCAGCGAGGAGTTCTCACCTATTGACTTCTTGATAGCCGTCATGATGTCGGGAGCGTTGTTGAATAGCGCGCGGATGTCGCGCAGGGTATCCTCAAGAGTATCGATAGCATTCTCGACGTTCTCGCCGGTGATGGCCTCGATACGGCGAATGCCTGCCGCGATACTGCTCTCGCTCACGATTTTAATCATGCCAATGTTGCCCGAGTTGTCGACGTGAGTACCGCCGCACAGTTCGATAGAGTCACCGTACTTGATTACGCGTACCTTGTCGCCGTATTTTTCGCCGAAGAGCGCCATAGCCCCCATTTCACGAGCCTCGGCGATGGGAAGTTCGCGGTATTCCTCACGCGGTATGGCACGCCGCACGAGCGCGTTGGCGATGTGCTCTACCTGTCGCAGCTCCTCAGGCGTAACCTTCTTGAAGTGAGAGAAGTCGAAGCGCAGCATCTTGGCGTCGACGTATGAACCTTTTTGCTCGACGTGATTGCCGAGCACCTGCCTCAGCGCCGCGTGCAAGAGGTGGGTGGCGGTGTGGTTGCAAGCGATGGCACGTCGCGACTCAGAGTCAACTCGAGCGTGGAAAACGAGTCCCGCGTCGGCCGGCATCTTCTTGACGATGTGTACCGGCAGGTTGTTCTCGCGCTTTGTGTCGACGATTTCGATTACCTCGTCGCCCGCGGTGAGTGTGCCGTGGTCGCCCACTTGTCCGCCCATCTCGGCGTAGAAAGGTGTCTTGTCGAGCACCACTTGGAAGAATGAAGCCTTCTTTTGCGTGACCTTGCGATAGCGCAGAATGGTGGTATCACACTCAAGCGTGTCGTAGCCCACAAACTCCGTAACGCCGTCGCGCAGCTCAACCCAGTCGGTAGCCTCTACAGCGGCGGCATTTCGCGCGCGCTGCTTCTGCTGCTGCATACATTGGTCGAAGGCCTCTTGGCTGACCGTCATGCCGTTTTCCTTGAGGATGAGCTGTGTGAGGTCGAGCGGGAAGCCATAGGTATCGTAGAGCAAGAAGGCTTGGGCGCCCTCAATCTCAGTTTTGCCTTCGGCTTTCGCTTTCGCTATCTCGCTGTCGATCATCTTCATGCCCGTTTCGAGAGTGCGCAAGAAGGAGTCCTCTTCCTCTTTAATCACGTGCTTGATGAGAGTGGCTTGCGCGGGCAGCTCGGGGTAGGCCTCGCCCATGCTATCGACGAGGGTGTCGACCAGGCGATACATAAACGCCTCCTTAAGGCCGAGGAATGTGTAGCCGTAGCGCACGGCGCGACGCAGGATGCGGCGAATCACGTAGCCCGCCTTGGCGTTGGAGGGCAGCTGTCCGTCGGCAATCGAGAACGCGATTGTGCGCACGTGGTCGGCCACGACGCGCATAGCCACGTCGATGTCGCGACTGTCGCCGTAACGCTTACCTGCGAGTTCACCGATATTCCGCAGCAGCGGCTGGAACACGTCGGTGTCGTAATTGCTCTGCTTGCCTTGCAGCGCCATGCAAAGTCGCTCAAATCCCATTCCTGTGTCGATCACTCGTGCCGGCAGCGGTTCGAGCGAGTGGTCGGCCTTACGGTTGTATTGCATGAACACGAGGTTCCAGATTTCAATCACTTGCGGGTTGTCCTTGTTGACAAGCGAAGCGCCGGGCACGGCGGCCTTCTCGGCCTCGCCGCGGAGGTCGATATGCACCTCGGAGCACGGGCCGCAGGGACCGGTGTCGCCCATTTCCCAGAAGTTATCCTTCTTGTTACCGTTGATGATGTGGCTCTCGGGCAGGTGCTTTAGCCAGAACGAGGCGGCCTCGTTGTCGCGCTCGAGTCCGTCGCTGTCGCTTCCCTCGAACACTGTGGCGTAGAGGCATTTCGGGTCGAGCTTAAGGACGTCGACCAAATACTCCCAACACCAGTCGATGGCCTCTTGCTTGAAATAGTCGCCAAACGACCAGTTGCCGAGCATCTCGAACATGGTGTGGTGATAGGTGTCGTGTCCCACCTCCTCGAGGTCGTTGTGCTTACCGCTGACGCGTAGGCACTTCTGGCTGTCGGCAACGCGTTTCCATTGCGCGGGCTTATTGCCCAGAATTATATCTTTGAATTGGTTCATGCCGGCGTTGGTGAACATCAACGTCGGGTCGTCCTTGATTACCATTGGAGCCGAGGGCACAATATGATGGCCTTTGCTCTCGAAAAATTTCTTGAAGGATTCTCTGATTTCCTTAGCTGTCAACATTGTCAATTAATCGTTTATATAAGTTTTAATTAAAATTCGTTATAAATAACCCGCAAAATTAGTAAATAATGTGGAAATAGCGACTATTGCGGGTAATATTTTTTCGTTAGTGGAGGTTTTTCATTAAAATGTTGTAACTTTGCAGGCGTTTTCGGCATAGGGCGGTGTGCCTAATGCCTCGACAGAGCAATTATAATAAGCCAAACAGAAAGGTAAGAAAACAATGTCGACCGACAATTTACAACCGCAGGCGCAGCACGAGTTGATGCCCGAGCTCACCAAGCGCTACTATCGCATAAGCGACGTGGCGGAGATACTGGATATCCCAGCGTCGACTCTACGCTATTGGGAGAAAGAGTTTACCATTATCAAACCCAAGCGCAACGCCAAGAACATCCGTTTCTACACTCCAAAGGACATCGAGACCATAAAGATGATCCACTATCTGGTGAAAGAGAAAGGGTTGAAACTGGACGCCGCGCAGGCGATGATACGCCGCAACAAGGACGGCGTGTCGAAGCGCTTTGAGGTGGTGGAACGCTTGAAAGATATAAAGCGGCGCTTACAGGAGCTGGAGCATTCGCTGGTGCTTTCGTAGGGAGAGAACAATCAATTTAACAATAATTAAACAAATTAAGAAAATGAACGATGAAAAAACAACCGTAACAAGTGCCGACGAGGCTACGCAACCGTCCGTCGCCGCGCCTGAGCATGTGGCGCCGCCGAAGTCCGATGCCGGCTCGCTCTACGACGCCGTCCTTCCCGAGAACGCCTTCACCGAGCTTGAGGAAGGCGAGGAGTATGTGCCTGTGATGAAGGCCGATACTCCGGTGCGCGAGGCCACCGGCTATTCGGTGACGATGGGCTTGGTGATGGCGGTGATTTTCAGTGCCGCCGCGGCCTATTTGGGTTTGAAGGTGGGCCAGGTGTTTGAGGCCGCGATTCCAATCGCCATTATCGCGGCAGGTATCTCAAGCGCTATTCATAGGCGCAACTCGCTGGGCGAGAACGTGCTCATTCAGTCGATAGGCGCGTCGAGCGGCGTGGTGGTGGCAGGAGCCATCTTCACCCTGCCGGCGCTTTACATCCTTCAGGCGAAGTATCCCGAGATCACGGTCAACTTCCTTGAGGTGTTCATGAGTTCGCTGCTCGGCGGTTTGCTGGGTATTCTGTTCTTTATTCCCTTCCGCAAGTATTTTGTGAAGGATATGCACGGCAAGTTCCCGTTTCCCGAGGCTACGGCCACCACTCAGGTGCTAATCTCGGGCCAGAAGGGCGGCGCTCAAGCCAAGCCGCTGCTGATAGCGGCACTGGTGGGCGGCTTGTACGACTTCCTACTGTCGACCTTCAAATGGTGGAGCGAGGTGCTGTCGACCACAGCCATACCGGCGTTGCAGCACTTCACTGAGAGCACTCGCATGGTGTTCAAAATCAACACCGGCTCGGCGGTGCTCGGTTTAGGCTACATAGTGGGCTTGCGCTACAGCTTTATCATCTTTGCCGGTAGCGCGTTTGTCTGGTGGGTGATAGTTCCGCTGATTGGCATGCACAATCCCGGCGACAGCCAAGTGCTGTTCAAGGAGTTTGCGCGCTATATCGGTATTGGCGGTATCGCCATGAGCGGTATTATCGGCATTGTCAAGTCGTGGGGCGTTATCAAGAGCGCCGTAGGGCTTGCCGGCAAGTCGTTCAAGAAGGGCGGCGAGCAGGTAAAACCCGTTCGCACGCAGCGCGACATCACCATGAAGGCGCTGGTGTTCGCCCTTGCCGCCGCCCTCATCGTCACATTTGTGTTCTTCTACTTTGGCGTAATCAACAATCTGTTGCAGACTGTTGTCGCCTTCCTGGTGGTAGTGATAATCGCGTTCCTGTTCACCACCGTAGCCGCCAACGCCATCGCGATTGTGGGCAGCAACCCTGTGAGCGGCATGACTCTGATGACGTTGATTATCGCCAGCGGCATCTTCGTTGCCGTCGGGCTTAAGGGCTCGCAGGGCATAGTAGCCGCGATGGTGATAGGAGGCGTGGTGTGCACGGCTCTGTCGATGGCCGGCGGTATGGTAACCGATATGAAGATCGGTTATTGGCTCGGATCTACGCCCGCCAAGCAACAGACGTGGAAGGCCGTGGGCACACTCGTAAGCGCCGCCACAGTAGGCGGAGTGATGATTATCCTCAACAAGGCATACGGATTCACGGGCGACGACGCCTTGGTCGCACCGCAGGCCAACGCCATGGTGGCCGTAATCGATCCCGTGATGAACGGCGGCGCCACGCCGTGGTTGCTCTACGCCATGGGCGCCATTCTCGCGCTGTTGCTCAACTGGCTGGGAGTGCCGGCATTGGCGTTCTCGCTGGGTATGTTCATTCCGTTGGAACTTAACACTCCGCTGCTGGTTGGTGGACTCATCAGTTGGTTTGTAAGCACCCGCTCGAAAGACAAAGCGCTCAACAAGGCGCGTCTCGACCGCGGCACACTCATCGCCAGCGGTTTCATCGCCGGCGGAGCCCTGATGGGCGTAGTGAGCGCCGGAATGACGTTCTTCGGTTTCAAGTATGAGAGCCCGCTGGGCGATGCCGCCACCAATGCGCTGGCGATTGTAGTGTACGCGGCGCTCATCGTCTACTTCGCCTCGGCCGCCATGCGCGCCCGCAAGGAGGAATAAGAGAACATCTCCCCCACCCCGCATAAGCTAAGCCCAAGCCGGACACTCTCCCGCTTGGGCTTAACTTCGCTTGGGCACACAAGCGCGAGCAAGCGAATTGCCGGCAAAAAAAGTATTCACTTTTACGATTTATCCATATTAGAGATTGATGTTTTAAAAATAATTCATATCTTTGCGAATTGTAAAATGAGTTTTTTGCATCATATCACACAAGAGCTCGTTTTACTTATGTCATCGGTTTAATCGGCTTCAAATGACGATTAAAAACATATTAATTATAGGATTATGAGAACTATTATGCTTATAGCGAAAATATTAATTTATATCGTGGCAATAGCAGTCGGGATATATACTATCATTATGTTTAATGGTATGCTAATAGAAGCGTGCATTAATTTTGAGTTCTGGTATAATATAATGGATATTCTGTTTCTTGCTTCTATATTTGTCGCTTTACAAAGTATTATAGAATCATACATGCATCTAACAAAAATATTAATAGAAAAGCAAAAGCCTCAAAAGCCAATAACAGGTAAATGTAAAATTTTATTATGTTGTATCGCATTATTGGATATAGTTGTTTTAGGTGAGTTTTTTCCAGAATGTCGACTGAAAGAATTTCGGGGGGATCTCTACGACATTTTCTTAGGCTTGCCGATGATGTGTTCAATGCCATTTTTAGCATACCAAATCATCAGATTTGTCTATCTAACACTAAGGAAAGAAAAAACTGAACTCGCCGACATAACGAGAAATAACATATCAATTAATCGCCCGGAAAAAAATTAGATATTTGGAGGTAATAATATACTTTATACTTTGCGCACGATATTATTGAACTATCGTGCGCAAAAACAGATATAGAGTGTAATCGGGTGACGGGTTAAGAGGTGGTCGAGTGGAGGGTGCCGGATTTGAGGTGGGTTGTGATTGCGGTGCCGGGGGGGACGGCGGTCGCGTCGGTGATGACGCGTCCGGCGGCCATGGTGAGTGAGTAGCCGCGATTAAGAGTGTTTCGCGGCGATAGCACAGCCACGAGGCTGTCGAGGTTGGCGAGGCGTGTTCGTTCCCGCTCGAGCAGTTGTGGCAGGGCGAGAGAGATGTTTTGCCTCAGGTGGGCTAATTGCCGGCGATCGCGGTCGAGCCGGTTGTCGACAAGCAACGGCAGTTTCTCGAGGTAACGGTCGAGGTGGTGTCGGGCGTCGCCGAGTACTTTTCGCGCCGCCATGGGAATGAGGCTGTTATAGTACGCCAGCTGTTCGGCTGCCCGCGCGATGCTGTCGCCCACAATTTGGCTGATGGCGTTTCGCGCGTTGTCGAGCGTGGCGAGCGCGTCTACTCCGCAGGTGATGATGAACTGCGCGGCTGCGGTGGGAGTTTTCACGGGCCATGCCGCCACGTGGTCGAGCACGGTGGTGTCGCGTTCGTGACCGATACCTGTGATAACGGGTAGCGGGAACTGCGCCACATTGGTCGCGAGGTCGTAGTTGTCGAACGAGTTGAGGTCGCTGGTTGCGCCACCGCCTCGGATGATTGCCACGCAGTCGAAACATTCCTCGTTGGCGGCAATGCGGTTGAGCGCTTTGATGATAGATGGCACAGTGTCGGCGCCCTGCATGGATGCGCTGAAGAGGGCTGTGTAGAACTTGAGTCCGTAACTGTTGCCGTGCAGCTGCTTGATGAAGTCGCCATAGCCGGCGGCACCGGCGGCGCTGATGATGGCGATGCGCTGCGGCACTTTGGGTAGCGGCAGCGAGCGGTTGAGGTCGATTATGCCCTCGTCGGTAAGTCGCTTGATAATCTCCATGCGCAGTCGCGCCATGTCGCCTAAGGTGTATTGCGGGTCAATATCGTTCACGACGAGTTTCATGCCGTAAAGCTCGTGGAAGGTGGCACTCACGTTCACCATCACTTTCATTCCCGAGGCCAGGTTCTGGCCTGTCACTTCGCGAAAGCGGAAGTTGAGGTGGCTGAACGCGCTTGCCCAAATGGCCGCCGAGGCGCGGGCGATGGTGTCGCCTTTTTCGTTTTTTTGTATCAGCTCGAGATAGCAGTGGCCGCGCGCCACGCGCAAGTCGCTGGTTTCGGCCACCACCCAGCAACGTTGCACCTGCGAATTGTAAAGCAGTCCTTTTATACGCTCGTTGAATTCTTTAAGCGATATGCCTTGCTGTATGTTGTTGATCATAGCGGAATTGTTGTTATTTAATAAGTTTGAGTTTCAGTCCGTCGATTTGGTAGTAACGCACGTCGAAAAGCTTCGGTTCCAGCTTGGTGTAAACCTCTTTAGTGACCTGCGGCTTATAACTGTGGCGCAGAGCCAATCGGTCGTCCTCGAGCGTCATCTCCATCATGGGCATGGCGAGGGCATCGAGTTCGGCTTGCGCGTTGGCGTCCATCGCCGAGCGATAGAGCATGGTGATTGCCGGCACGGGCTTGATGTGGTCAGCCTCAGGCACACGTCGCCACGCGGTGGTGTAGAATGTCACTCGGCTGTCGCGATATGGTGTGCTGACGGTTTCGACGGCGATTATGATGCTGTCGCGCTTGTTCACGAGCAGTCGTGCCTGCACTTGCCTTGCGGGCGAGGTGAGCACAGTGATTTCGCGCTCGCTGAGGGCTACGATGCGCGAGCTGTCGCCTTCCATATTGTTGGAGACCGGCACCTTGGCGCCACTCTTGAAGTTGTCGAGCATAATCATGCGGGCCTGCCGGTCGAGCAGGTTGAACACTCCGGCATGCTCGTCGAGGAATAGTTGCTCGATGGTAGCGGCCTTGAGAGGTGCCGCTATCGCTATAAGTAAGGATATAATCAGTGTAAGTCGTTTCATAATAGTCGGTTGTTATTTACGTATTGAAAGCGTGCCGTCGTCGGCAATCAGCAGTCGGCTGTCGGGGAAATCGTCGAGCGAGAGTTGCTGTATCTCGCGCGCCACCACGTTGCTGCTGTCGCGTCGCGGCCCGAGGCCTTTCACTTGGATAAAGCTGTGGATTTTGCCGCCCACGAGCTCGCCGCGCGAGTTGAGGCGCGCGAGCAGCAGTGGCGCGTAGCCGGTGTAGCTTGCCACGCCCATGCCCACGGGGGTGGCGAAGTTGCCGAGGCTGTAGGCGATCAGGTGGCCCTTATACAGCTCCATGGCTCGCACCACGTGCGGTCCGTGACCGTATACAATGTCGGCTCCGCAGTCGATGGCATGATGGGTGAACAGACGCAGGTTGCCGCGGTCGTCGCCATAGAACATCTCGGTTCCCTCAGGCACGTGGCGGCAGTCGGAGCCCTCGGCTCCGCCGTGGAAGCAGACGATAAGGATGTCGCAACGCGACCGTAACTCGGTGATGATGCGGCGCACGGCGGCTGTGTCCTGCGTGCGCAGACAGTAGTCCTCATGGCCGAAAGCGCAGAAGCCGTAGCGCTTGCCGCCGAACTCTCGCACCACGCTCTCGCACTCCTTGCGTCCGGCGTAGGCGATGCCCAGGCTGTCGAGATTGCGCTCGGTGTCGCGCGCCGCGCTCTCAAAGAAGTCGAAAATATGATTGTTGGCAAGCCCCATGAAGTCGAAGCCCGCCTCCACCAGACGCTCGGCGTTCTTCGGTGGCATCATAAACATGAACGCACGCGGCGACTCGATGTTCTTACGCGGCTTCCCCTCGGTGGCAATCACGCCCTCGAGGTTGCCGCAAGCCACATCGGCATCGCGCAGCAGGTCGGCACAGTGGGTGAAAATCAGCTTGCCGTCGTCGGGCGGCAGCTTTGGCTTGGGGAACGATGTGCCGAGCATGATGTCGCCCACCATGGCGATGGTGACAGTATCGTCGGCAGTAGCCTGCCCGCTCACTCCACTCGCCGAGGCACTTAATGCGCCGGAGGTATCCCCCACCCCGCTGCCCGAGGCGGAAGATGGCCGGCACGCGGCCAGCGCAACCACCCCTAACAGCATGAATATCAGCTTAAATCTCATCATCAAAGTCCACATTTACTCAAAAAACAATCCGCAAATTTACAAATTCTCCGGCAATCCCCACCCTTTTCCCTCCTGAAAATTTCCGGATGTAGAGTCAAGTGGCAAGCGCAAAATTACAACAAATTTACGGTGTAGCAATGGATTTACCGAATAAATTGCTCATAGCGAGCCGAATATTGCCGGGGCGAGGTGATTGCGAAAACTTCCCCTACAATAATTCGGCAATTTTTTATTGTTTTGTTATTGTTGCATCGCTGATCACGAATGTACCGAGCCAAATAGTTGAGGATACATGGAAGCCAGTACCAGTGAAGCGACCTTTTTTGTCCCACTTTTTGAGTGTTCCGTTGACGATGTATCGGCCCGACGAAAGAGTAGCAGCTTCTTCTTTTGTTGTTTCAACGAGCAAGCGGAATGCAATGTCCCACTTATCACCGCCATAACTCGAATAATCGGGAACCTTAAACCACACCGTAGCTTTCTCGCCTTTAACCTGGTCTATTTCCTCAAACTGCATTGGCAGGTTGTTGATGAACGTGAATGGCTTGCCGACAAAGGAGTTGAAGTATTCCTCTAACGATTTCGCCATCTCTTCCTGTGCAATCTCATTGTTTTATAATTGGGATATTTCTCCACCAAAGGGTTGAACAATTTGGCGGCTTCGCTCAATGGCGTTTCATCAACATGGGCAACCACGCTGTCCTGCGATGCCGGTTGTTGAGACGAGGTGTTATTCGTGCATGCCGCAAGTGGCAGCAGCACCATGATAAATGCTAATACCTTGTTCATGATTTTATGAGTTTTGAAGTTGTTTGATTTTCTCTTGGAGGTTCTTGATGGTTTCCTGCTGGGTCGCAACGACATCGAGGAGGCCGTTTATGCGCCGTTCCTGGGCGTTGTCGATTTCGCCCTTGAGCATAGAGCCCTCACCACGGAGAAGCCAGTTGCAATCCACTTCGGGAAACTGTTGCGCCACCGCCATGAGAGTGGCAACATTCACTTTTTGGCCGTTCAGTTGACGCCAAAGGTTCGCCTGTGTTGAACCTACTTTTTTCGCAAATGCAGTTTGAGATAGACCGCTGTACTCAATAACCGCCAATAATCTTTCCGCAATCATGACAATAATATTAAAATATGTTTCGGCAAGGCGCGAAACTGTTAACAAACCTTATAAAACGCCCAAATAATACGTTACTGTATTGTATATAATACAAATCTGCATTACCTTTGCATCATCATCAATCACGGGGCAAAGTTAATACTTTTCCGCGACATAACAATAACTTTTATATCAAAAAATTACGACAAATTTACGGTGTAGCAATGGATTTGTCGAATAAATTGCTCATAGCGAACCGAATATTGCCGGGGCGAGGTGATTGCGAAAACTTCCCCGACAATAATTCGGCAATTTTATATTGCTTCTTAATGTTATCGTTGGTAATAATAAATGTTCCGAGCCAAATAGTCGATGACACATGAAAGCCTGTGCATGCGAAACAGCCCTTCTTGTCCCATTCCTTGAGTGTGCCGCTGACGAAGTATCGACCCGATGAAAGAATTTCACTCAATTCTATTGTTGGCCGGGTTTGCGAAATCTGCGATTTAATGGATTAATAATGTATAGCAGGCTATGTTAGCGACGAGGACGCGGCGATATTGCCCCCGATTACCGTTCTTCGACGCA
This sequence comes from Muribaculaceae bacterium, assembly GCA_017478265.1. Lineage (GTDB taxonomy): Bacteria > Bacteroidota > Bacteroidia > Bacteroidales > Muribaculaceae > Sodaliphilus. The sequence continues at coordinate 13,978 of JAFVDY010000143.1, forward strand.
TTTTGATAAAAACAGGAGGTGCGATAACGGTTTTTTAAGACGTCGGCTATCTATATAATATAGACGTATAGCATGGAGCGGTTGGCAGTGGTCATGCTATGCGGGGCAGGCGGGCGTTGGCGAGAGCGAGGTGAAGGTCCCAGCCTTGGGTTTTGTTGCGGATGGTGAGTTGCGCCAGGCCAATGAATGAGCCGGCGAGCGAGCGCATGGCGTTTACCACCTCGTCGAGCGAGGAGAAATTTGACTTGCAAAGCGTAGCGATTACGCGTCCTCCGGCCACCAGTTTCGCGAATACCATGTCGGTGATATTTACTGCTGTTTTTTTCATAATTTTGCGTTATTTTCGTTCTATTTACGCTGCAAAGTAAGCGCGCCGAGCGGTAAAAAGCTTTCACATTAAAATAAAACTTTGTTAAACAACGTATTTTTTTCGTTTATTCAACAAAGCACAGCGACTCATTCAATGCCTCCAAAACCCCATTATAGCGCGGCTATTGAGTTAAAAAATGGAGGATATAGTTGTAATGTCGAGAAATTTTATTATCTTTGCCGTTTTAAAGACAGCAAAACGCCGTAGTTTTGCGACTAAAATCAGAATAGCAACCCGAAAAAGTAAGATAAGAAGATGAAACGCAGTTATATAGGTTTGATAGCCCTGCTGGTGGTGGCATTGGTCGCCACATGGGCGTTCTCACGCAACGACGAAGCGGCCTCGATGCTCGGGCTCAACACCGCCACATTCGACAAGACGCTGTTTGCCGCCGCCACATCGTCGGAACAGGCGCAAGTGCCGCAGCCCAAGGGTCGCGCCACCGGTGACGGCAAACGCTCCGTGCCCGCCCCTCGCGGCAAGAAAGGCGCGACCGCAGCCTCCACGAGCAGTGTCGGCACGGGCAACAACGAGCACTACGTGCGCCCGGCAAACGTGGCGATGGACACCACTAAGAAGAATATTTTGTTTATCGGCGACTCGATGCTCGAAGGGTTGAAGCCTCGATTAGCCGCCTACGCCGAAGCAAACGGCCATAAAATGAACGCCGTGATTTGGTATAGCTCCACCACCGAGATTTGGGGGCGCAACGGGGCTGTAAAGGTGCGCGAATACGTCAAGAAGTTCAAACCCGACTACATATTCATCTCGTTGGGCGGCAACGAACTGTTTGTGAGCAACATTCAGGAGAAACGCCAGCAATATGTCGACGCAATCCTGCGCGAGTTTGGGAATATCCCTTACGTGTGGATAGGCCCGCCCAACTGGAAGCCCGACACAGGCATCAACAAGATGCTGTCGGCTTCGTGCCGCGATGGCTCGTTCTACCTGAGCTACACGCCCGACCAGCATTACGATCGCGCCCGCGACGGCGCACACCCCACACGCACGTCGGCGCAAGCGTGGATGGATCGCGTGTGCACCTGGGTGGTGAACAAGAGTTCGCACCCCATCAGGCTGAATCGTCCGTCGAAAACCACCGCCTCGTGCCACACCGAGATTCTGCAGCCGGCGAAGTAAATTTTAAATTCTTTTGGATTTAGACATTTCGAGTAACAAGAAACAAATATGGAACGCAACGAGATAAGATATCCTGTCGGGATGCAAGTTTTCGAGCAAATCATCGGTGGTGACTACCAATATGTCGACAAGACGGGACTCATCCATGAGATGACGCACCGCTACAACTACGTGTTCTTGTCGCGGCCACGTCGCTTCGGCAAGTCTCTGCTGGTGTCGACGCTCAGAACCTACTTCGAAGGGAAACGCGAGTTCTTCAAAGGACTGGCTATGGAACGGCTTGAGACTGAATGGAAGCAATATCCCGTAATACATATCAGTTTGGCGTCTGTCAAAGAGAAAAAGCTGGAACTGATTAGCGATCAAATAAACGACTGCCTCGACGATGCCGAGCGCCGGCTGGGCATAAAAACCGACAAGAGTACCCACGGCAGCCGCTTGAAACAGATGATTATCGACAGTTACGACAAGTACGGCCAGCAGGTGGTAGTGCTCATCGATGAATACGACGCGCCGTTGCTCAACCATATCTCCGACGACGACCTCGACGACGTACGGTATATGCTGCGCGCGCTCTACGCTCCGCTCAAGGACTGCCTCGAATATCTGCGCTTCATCTTCATCACCGGCATCACCAAATTCTCGCAGCTATCGATTTTCAGCGAACTCAACAACCTCGCCAACATAAGCATGGAGCCGAAATATGCCACCATCTGCGGTATAACCGAGAAAGAGATGATTGAGCAGTTCGACCAAGGCATTTGCGACCTCGCCGACTCTTATAAGCTAACTCGCGAACAAATGATCGCCAAACTACGAGAATATTATAATGGCTATCATTTCTCTGAAAACGCGACAGCTGTTTACAACCCATTCAGCCTCGTGAGAGCTTTTGAAGCAAACAAACTCGACTACTATTGGCTCACAAGCGGCACGCCCTCGTATCTGTTGGCCGTTTTGCGAAAGTACAACACCCGAATCAACGAGATTCAATTCGAGGACGTTGGCGCCGACGACTTCGACGTCCCCACAGAGGATATGCACAGCGCTACACCGCTGCTCTACCAAAGCGGTTACCTCACAATCACAGGCTACGACAGCTTTAGCGAGACTTATAACCTCGATTACCCAAACAAGGAGGTGCGGATTGGTTTTATCAAATCGCTTTACCCGAAATATGTGGTCGGAAACACAAGTTCTAAAGGCAACACTTGGAAAATCGTAAAACCGCTTCTCGCGGGCGACCTCGACGGCGCGCTATCGTTCCTGCAACGATTCCTCAAGTCGATACCATATCAAGAGGGAACACGGCACAACGAGGGACATTACACGGCTATGCTCTACGTGATTTTCGCCCTCACAGGCGACTACGTGCAGTCGCAAGTGCGAACCTCCGACGGACGGGTCGACATTCTGCTAACCACGCCCGAACGCAACTACCTCATGGAGCTCAAAATCAACAGCACAGCCCAAGAAGCCCTCGACCAGATCGACAGCAAGGACTACACCATGGCGGTAACAAACGACCTGCCCACAACCAAGGTGGGAATCAACTTCTCGATGGAGACAGCTACTATCACCGACTGGGTGACCGATAATTAGAAATGAGGAATTAGAAATTACGAGGAACGAGAAAAGTAGAATATGGAAACGGAAATGGCATATAATTGGACTACACTATGGAGCAATATCGCATCGCTCTTCGCTTGCGACCCTTCGCAGCCACTCATGTTCCATAGTGGCACTTTTTGGTGTCTATTCATCCTTTTCTTGCCCATTTACGCACTACTCAAGCGCCACTCTCGCGCGATGATGCTCGCGTTTGTTGTGGCCTTCTCGCTACTGATAGGATATAAGTCGAGCGGTTGGGCAATCCTGCTATTGCTTTTCACGACCACCACCGACTGGTATCTTGCACGACGTGTAGTCGCCAGCACCGACCCGGTAAAGCGCAAAACCCTCGTCTCGCTATCGATAGTGACCTCACTTCTCATCTTAGGGTTCTTCAAATACGGCAACTTCGTTTTGCTCAATTGGCACGCCATCGTAGGCGGAAATTTCAGTCCGATGGATATACTCACTCCGTTGGGCATATCATTCTACACGTTCCGCTCGATAAGTTATATTGTAGACGTTTATAAGGGGAAGCTCAAGCCCGACTGCACATGGCTGGAATACGCGTTCTACCTCTCTTTCTTCCCGTCGCTTGCCGCCGGCCCTATCGCTCGCGGAGTCGACTTCTTGCCGCAAGTGCGCGCCAACCGCGTCGCTACCCGCAACGAGGTGTATAGCGGACTGTGGCAGGTGCTACTTGGCGTAATCAAAAAGGCGGTGCTCGCCGATTACCTCGCGCAGTACAGCGCGCTCGTGTTCGGACTTGCCGCCGGCGAGGGGGTGCCGTTGCTGGTGGGAGCTTTCGCATTCACTTTACAGATATACTGCGACTTTGCCGGCTATAGCGACATGGCGATAGGTCTCGGGCGCATAATGGGTTACAACTTAGGCGTCAACTTCGACTTTCCCTATCGCTCGCGCAATGTCACTGAGTTTTGGCACCGTTGGCATATCACTCTATCCACATGGCTTCGCGACTACGTCTACATTCCGCTCGGCGGCAATCGTAAGGGCAAAACGAGGCAATACCTCAATCTGTTCGCGACAATGCTCATTGGCGGACTGTGGCACGGTGCGGCATGGACCTTTGTAGTGTGGGGCGCGATGCACGGTGCGGCATTATGTATTCACAAGGCGTTGATGCCCAAGTTGAAGAAGATTCCCGACACGCCCATAGTGAAGATATTGTCAGGATTTATTACATTTATCTTCGTGATGGTAACGTTTGTAGTGTTCCGTGCCGAGAGCATGCACGATTGCATGACTTACCTGCGCGATATATTTGTCAACTGGGATTCAAGCTATTTCCACACTATAGTCACGCAACGTAGCCTAATGTGCGTGGTGATGCTGGTGATTGTAGTCACCCACTTCATTCCCAAGCGAGCCTACGCATGGCTTGAGTGCCGATTTGTGGCTGCGCCGTGGATTGTAAAGCTTGTGGTGTTTTTAGCTGTAGTGCAACTGGTGCTTCAATTCGCAAGCGCCGAGGTTCAACCTTTTATATACAATCAATTCTGACGCCTACATTCACAAAGTCACTTTAAATAAAACTTAAATTAATTGGACTATCTTTTTTAATTTATAAATGCTACAACCATTAGCCGAACGATTACGGCCCAAATCGATTGACGACTACATAGGGCAAAGACATCTCGTGGGCGAGCACGCAGTTCTTCGCCGCATGATAGAGAGCGGCAATATCTCGTCGTTCATCCTGTGGGGACCTCCGGGCGTTGGCAAGACAACGCTGGCACGTATAATCGCCGAGCAAACGCAAGTGCCGTTCTACACGCTTAGCGCCGTCGCCAGCGGCGTAAAGGACGTGCGCGACGTGCTCGAACGCTGCCGCAAGGACGCGCAGAGTATGTTCGTCAAGGGCAGGCCCATACTTTTTATCGACGAGATACACCGCTTCAACAAGTCGCAGCAAGACTCACTTCTTGGAGCCGTGGAGCACGGCACCGTAACGCTCATTGGCGCCACCACCGAGAACCCGTCGTTCGAAGTGATACGTCCGTTGCTCTCGCGAGCGCAAGTGTACGTGCTCAACCCTCTCGACCGCAACGACCTCTTGCAACTGCTCGACCGGGCAATCACCAAAGACGAGGAACTCGCCAAGCGCGGCGTAGAGGTACAAGAAACCGAAGCCCTGTTACGCTTTGCCGGTGGCGACGCGCGCAAGCTGCTCAACATTCTCGACCTTATTCTGCAATCGCTCGACGAGGGAGAGAAAATGATTATCAACGACGAGATAGTCGCCAGCCGGCTGCAACAAAACCCTCTCGCATTCGACAAGAACGGCGAGATGCACTACGACATAATCTCGGCGTTCATCAAGAGTGTGCGCGGCAGCGACCCTAACGCTGCCGTCTATTGGCTGGCGCGACTTATAGCTGGAGGCGAGGACCCGAAGTTTATCGCACGCCGCCTTTGCATCCTCGCTGCCGAGGACATTGGTCTCGCCAACCCCAACGCGCTACTGCTCGCCAACGCCACATTCGACATCATCAACAAGATTGGCTGGCCCGAGGGGCGTATCCCTCTCAGCGAATGTGCCATCTACCTTGCCACCTCTCCAAAGAGCAACAGCGCCTACCTCGCCATCGACGGTGCGCTGTCGATTGTGGAGCAAACAGGCAACTGTCCGGTGCCACTACACTTGCGCAACGCCCCCACCAA
>JAFVDY010000144.1 GCA_017478265.1 Muribaculaceae bacterium
GATGCGCCTCAAAGTCTAGCCGACGCAACAGAGCCTCAGTTTTTGACGCTATCTCGTTGTCGCTCATGCCGTAGATGCCTGCAAACAGGCGGATATTCTCGGCCACCGTCAGGTCGTCGTACAGCGAGAATCGCTGACTCATATAGCCTATGTTTCGTTTAATCAGCTCATGTTGGGTGGCTATGTCGTAGCCGGCCACGGTGCCTCCGCCGCTCGTGGGCTGATTTAGGCCGGTGAGGATGTGCATGGCGGTGGTCTTGCCGGCTCCGTTGGCGCCCAGGAAGCCGAATATCTCGCCGCGCTTCACACTGAAACTTATATCGTCGACCGCGCGGAACGAGCCGAATGCTTTCACCAGGTTGTGAACCTCAATCACGTTCTCGTCGCTATACCCACTCGACGCGCCATGCTCGATACCCGGCGGATTGAACACCGCGGCAAAGCGCGTGAGGATTTCGTCGGGGGTGCCTATGCCGCGTAACGTGCCGTGGTCGAAAAACGCCACTCGCTCGCAGCGGCGCACCTCGTCGAGATAAGGTGTGGCGGCCACAATGGTTATTCCGCGCTCTTGCAGGGTTTCGAGCATATCCCAAAATTCCTTGCGGCTGACGGGGTCGACCCCTGTGGTTGGCTCGTCGAGCAGCAACACGCTGGGGCTATGCACCAGCGCGCACGACAGGGCCAACTTCTGCTTCATGCCTCCCGAGAGCGCTCCGGCCTTGCGATTGGCAAACCGCTCGATTTGGCTATAAATGGCTTTGATGCTGTCGTAGCCCTCCTCCACCGTGGTGCCGAACAGGGTTGCGAAAAACTCCAAATTCTCGGCCACCGTCAGATCCTCATACAGTGAGAACTTGCCCGGCATATACCCCACTCGGGAGCGGATGTGGCGCATCTGTTTCACCACATCGTATCCGTCCACAGCCGCACTGCCGCACTCCGGTAGCAGCAACGTGGCAAGAATGCGAAACAGCGTGGTTTTGCCCGAGCCATCGGGACCGATAAGCCCAAAGCGCTCTCCGGCATCCACCGCGAAGCTCACGCCTGAGAGAGCCTTCACCTCGCCGTAGCTGAACCCGATATTTTCCACTTCGATAGCTTTCACTTCGATAGCTTTACTTTGCCGTACATTCCTATCTTGAGCAAGCCGTCGTTCTTGACGGCAATCTTCACGGCGTACACCATGTCGGCACGCTCGTCGTCGGTCTGGATGGTCTTTGGAGTGAACTCGGAGCGTTCCGAAATCCATGCCACAGTGCCCTCGTAGCTCTTACCCTTATTGTCGCCATAGTCGCTCATAACGGTCACTTTCTGCCCGAGCTTTATTTTCTCAAGCTGAGCCGAGGTGATATAGGCGCGCAGGAACATATTCCGCGTGTCGGCCACCTTAAACAACGGCTTGCCGGTGGTCACGAACTCACCCTGCTCCACATATTTCTCGAGCACTGTTCCGGAGATTGGGCTTTTCACCGTCGCGTTCGAAATTTGGTCGTCGATTTGCGCCTGTTGTGCTTCTATGCCTCGTCGCTGAGCGTCGATGCCGCCTATCTGCGCGTCGGTGGCAAGGTTCTGGTTGTCGAGACTGCTGTTGGTGGCGGTGAGCTGGTCGACGGTGGCGGCGAGCTGTTTCTCGAGAACCTTGATTTGATAATCAATCTCGTCGAGCTGCTTGCGCGGCACGGCTCCGTCGGCCACAAGCTCGCTATAGCGTTGACGCTCGCGACGCGCATTTGCTATCTGTTGCTTGATTACCCCCACTTGCTTTTCGAGGTCGAGCTGCCGGCTACTGTTCACACTCTTGGTGGCATCGAGCTGGCGCTGATTGGCTCCGAGCTGCGAATAGGCTGTCGACAGTTCGTCTTTCTTCAATCGCAACTGCGTCACATCTATTCCGCCAAGCACCATGTCTTTCTCCACGTCCTGACCCTCGACTATCGAGAAACTCCGCAACTCACCCGAGGCTTTGGCGCTCACCGTCACCTCGGTGGCCTCAAAGGTGCCTGTTGCGTCAAATTCTTTCTCGCCGCTGCCGCACGCCGTAAGCGCCATCGCCAGGCCGATGATGATAAATAATTTCTTCTTCATTGCTATCATTTTTATATTATTATCAATTCTTTTATCAGTTGTTACGGGCTATTTGCAGGCTATATTGCTGCTTGAGCCATTCGAGCTCGTGGGTGGAGCGTTGCACTCGTGCGGCATGCTCGTTGTTAAGTTCGGCGATAAGGTCGGTGGCGTCGATTATGCCATGGTCGAGTCGCGACTCGGCCGCGCGTCGCACCGATGCCCGAAGCGCGATTATCTCGTCGTCGCTGCTCATCAGGTTGTGGTATAACTCTATATCACGGCGCAGTCGCACCTGCTCGAGGTCGTTGTTGAAGCGGAACACCTCTCGATTGGTATCAATCGTCCGTCGTTGCAGCTCGAGCCGTGCCTTATCGTTGTTGCGGGTGTACAGCGCGCCTATGTTCCATGTCATTTTCACTCCCACCATGCCGTTGAGCGACCACCGGTGGCTCACCATGTCCTCAAACATATTATAGCCAGGGTAGCCGTAATAGCCATGCGCGAACAGGCTGAACTTGGGCCGTAGCGCCGCGTCGAGGGCGTGCTCCCGAGCGTCGACCAGCTGTCGCTGCGCCTCAAACAGGTTCAATTCCGGGCGATTGAAGAGGTTGTTCGACACCGTGGGCACATCCGGCTTGACCACGCCGGTAACCTCGCTGCCGCAAAACAGGCTCAGCATCGCCAACATGGCTTCGCGCGAACTCTCCAACGCGGCTTGTTGCTGCTCGCAGCTAAGGCGCTCGGCTTTGACAAGACTGTAATCGCCCTCTGCGGCAGCTCCGTACTCAACGAGCGAGCTGAGTTTCTCCTCACTCGCCGCCAGCAGGCGATGCAGGTCGGCGTTAAGCGCCAGCCGGTCGTTGAGCAGCAGCACGCCGAAGTAGAGCTCGTTCACCCTGTCACGTATGGTGTAGAGTGTGACCTCGGTCTGACGGATGTCGACGTCGCTGCTACGGCGCGCCAGCTCTTTCCGGCTTCCAATCTCGCCACCATCGTAAATCCACTGATTAATGTCGACGCCCACGCGATATTGATCCTTGCGCAAGCCCTTGAATTCCATATTCATGCTCACAAGCATCGAGCGCATCTGCTCCGGCCACGACACCACATCGCTCTGATACGTGGCCTGCGCGCCCACCGTCACCTGCGGCAACCAACCGCGGGCGATGTTGCTCAGTTCGGCATCGCGGCTACGGGCAATCAGATCATATTGCTTGATTACGGGGTAGTTGCGCGACGCGGCCTCCTGGCATTGCTCCAAGCTAAGCGTGTCGGCCGGAGCGGCCACCGCTGTCGCCAGCAACAAAATTAATAATGTAAAAAATCTGTTCATTATTGCTGTTATTTTGTTTTCACGGCGCAAAATTACTGCCGTTTCACCGCTATCGCGTTATCTTTTTATGGCCAATAATGGTCAAAATGTATTATTTTACTCATTTTGGGCTATATTTTAGCAATTACATATTATCTTTGCGTCGAAAATTCAAAGTAATTATGGCAAAGTTTACAAGTTTATCGCTCGCACGCTTCAAGGAACTGATTGAAGCCGACTCATCGCTTGCGGCCAACTATATTTCGAAGCGACTGGCAATCATTGTCGATATCTCGCCGCAATTCATATTCAAGCAATTCGCCTCCACGCCCATACTCGTGCCTGAAATGCGGCTGCTGATTATCACCCGCGGCTGGGCAAGGGTCGAAGTCAACATGGTTGAGCACCGGTTCAACGCCGGCAACATTGTCTATCTCGCCAAAAACGGGCTTGTGCGTTTTATCGAGGCATCACCTGACATACGCGGCGCGGGGATGGCTATTGACGACGAGCTTTTCAATCTCGCCATCTCAAGCAATATACCTGAGGCGTTCAACGGACACATTCGCGACTTCGTAATCTCCGTCACACCCGACGAGCAGCAATATTTCATCTCGCTCCACCGCGACCTCTACAACAATATCAGCAACACTCACGCAGGAGCGATGGTGTCGATGAGCCTCGTGGCGGCCATACTGTGGCTCATCGACGCCCTCTACAGCCGCCATAAGCCGAGCGAGGTCGTGGCTCAGTCGCGACAGCAGCGGCTGTTCAACGATTTCATCGCACTCGTAGGCGAACACGCCACCTCGTATCACAGCCTCGACTTCTACGCCCAACGACTCTGCGTCACACCGCGATACATGAGCACCATCGTCAAGGAAATCAGCGGAAAAACCGCCAAACAATGGCTCGACGACACCATCATCGCGCGAGCAAAAGTGGAACTCAAACACTCCGACAAACCTGTAGCCAACATAAGCGACGACCTCAACTTCCCCAACCCGTCGTTCTTCAACAAATACTTCAAACGCCTCACCGGCTACACCCCCTCGCAATTCCGCGACACCTAACGCGCAATTACCGAAAAATTTCACGAATTATTTTGCAGAATGATTTATTACTTGTACCTTTGCAATGGAAAATAACTGTTTTTACGTTTAAAATAAAGATTAACAATCAATTATGAAGATTTCTAAAGTTCATGCAAGAGAGATTTTGGACTCGCGTGGCAACCCCACAGTCGAAGTAGACGTAACGCTTGAAAATGGCATCGTAGGTCGCGCTGCCGTTCCATCGGGCGCTTCAACAGGCGAGAACGAGGCTCTCGAGTTGCGCGATGGCGACAAGAACCGCTA
>JAFVDY010000145.1 GCA_017478265.1 Muribaculaceae bacterium
ATTTTCCTGTGTCGGGATGTCCGATAGTGGGCATCGGGCGGTCGTTAGGTCCGTAAGAGCCGTGACCGGGGTTGAGATAGAAACGCAGTTCGTCGGCGGTCTTTGCCTGAACTGTACCGGCTGCAACGATTGCAGCTGCGGCAAGTAATAATAACTTCTTCATAGCTGTAATCGTTATTTGAGGTTAATAATATAGGCTTCGCCGGCGGGCGTCGAGAACGCGATTTTGCCCGGGGCTACCTGTGGATACATCGCAATCACGTCGGAGCTTGTGAGCACCTGGCGAGCGCCTTGCAGGTTGACCGCTACAATCTGGCTCGAGGTGGTGAAATAACCGTCGTCGGTGTCGTTCATGCCTACTACGGTGTTGTTGTCGACCCACTTGGCGGCACGCAGTACGCCCAGCTTTTGAACGCCTGTGCCGTCGAGGTTGCACACGTATGCGGCATCGGCGCCTACAAAGAACAGAGCTTTAGTGCCGTCGGGCGAGAGCTGTGGCCACAAGTAGCGCTTGTCGGCGCCCAGCGGCGAGAGCTCGCGTTCGTTGAGCATCAGCTTGTAGTCTTGCGTCACCCACAGCACGTTGCCGGCTTGAGCTTTCTCCTTGCCCAGCGCTTTGGCTTTGAGCTTGCCCTTGTTGACGGTGACGGCGGTGTTGCCGTTCACTGCCACGCCGTTGAGCTGGCGAGTGGGCTTCACGAGTTGCTTACGCTCGCCGGTGGCGAGGTTGGCTTGCATCACTTGGGTCTGCTTCAGGTGTTTGCTCGTGAACTGGGCCTCGCGATAGACGATGTTCTGCCCGTCGGCACTCACCTTCACGTCGTAGCCCGAGCCAGGGGCTGTCGACAACTCTTGCGTCGCGCCTGTGGCGAGTTGGTACTTGACCAAGCCCTGGTTGTTGCCGGCGGTCACGAGCACATAGTCGCCCTGAGGACTAATGGCCGTCACCTTGGCATCGCCGCCCACGTTGGGAATATCAATCTTGCTGATACTCTCAACATTGAGCACCTGAGCCTGCATCACGCCAAACGCAGCACACATCGCTAAAGATAGTAAAACTTTCTTCATAATTGGCTTAAGTTTTTAAGTGATATAAATTAATTAGTTAGAAAAAAACAGTCGTTCAAAAACGCGGTAAAATTACACAGAAAAAATCGTGCGTGCAAATTTTTTCATTAATATTTGTTGACATTTTTTAAATATTAACATTCTTTTTGATTTTCTGTCGACTACTACCTATTAATGTCGGCCTACCAATAAACGCGACGAAGCGGGAACGCATTGCGTTCCCGCTTCATAGTTAAGCGCTTTCGTTGCCGAAAGAAGGGTTAGAACCCAAAGGAAAGGCCGAGCGTCCAGCTGTGGTCGAGCTTGGGGCCGTAGCCGCTCTTGAAGCGGTTTTGAGGGCTGTAGCGGCAGTAAAGGCTCAATATCTTGTATTGCACGCCCAAAATGGCGTCAAAAGTGACAACACGCTGGTGAATGTGGTTGGTGCTCTCGTTGTAGGTGGTGTTGTCGAGGCGATAGGTGCGGTCGTAGCTGGCGTAGAAGTTGGTGTTCATGATTGCGCCGCCCCATATTGTGCACTTGCCGTTGCTAAGGCCGCGGGAGTAGAGTAGCGGGAACTGGAACGAGTGTATGGTCAGGGTCGACGTGGTTTTGTGCATATTGTCGGCAAACGGAACTATGCTCACCACGCCCTCATCGTTGGACGTGAAGTGCATACGATCCTTGAGCTTATAGAACTTGGCGGCATAACCGAAGCCGAGCGACAGACGGTTGCAATTGCCGAAATTGTACGATACACCAATGGCGTTGAGCAAGCCCACTTCCCAGGTGACACCGCTGGCGTGTCCGAGCCCGTCGTGCAGCGAGGCGTGTCCGGCTCCGAAGTAAACGCCGCCGGTAAAAATCTTCCACTTCTTCTCCGGTTCCACTTCCTCTTCAATCACCTCGTCAGTGACTTCGCCCTCTTCGGCCACTATCTCGCCGTTCTCGGGAGGGGTGAGGGGTACGTTGGTCGCGTCGCTCGCGTTGACGCTAAAGCCTGCGCCCATCATAAGCGCGCTTAAAAATAATGCTTTGATTTTCATTTTGCTTAATGTAATTTTTATAGGGTTTATAATTTGATTTCAGTTGTCCTCGGAGAGTGGGTCGGGGCGATACTCAAATATTTCGCCCGGAGTGCAGTCGAGCGCCCGGCAAATTGCGTTGAGTGTCGACAAGCGTATGGCGCGGGCTTTCCCGGTCTTGAGAATGGAGAGGTTGGCGAGTGTGATTCCCACCCGCCGGCTGAGCTCGTTGAGCGACATCTTTCGTTGTGCCATCACCACGTCTAAATTTGTAATAATCATAAGATGTAAAAATTTGTCTCTAATGTAATTGGATTGAAATAACGCTGCAAAGTTAAATATAATTTATCGAGAGTCGATATTTTCGGCTGTTTTTTTTGATTTTTTAAGAAAAAATATTGCCGCGAAGCGCTTTAAGCACACGCTCGACGCGAATTTTAGCTCAAATCTGTCGTTAGGTTTGATGTGGAAACAGATTTATTTAGGAATAAAACGAGTCATAAATACCGCCTGTTCACGGTCTAATGTCCGATTAGGGTTTAACACTTCCCGTCAGGTGCAAACGATTGAGTGTAAACGATTGTTAATCATTATTATAGTTGGTTAGAGCATTTGGCTCGTAGGACAAAAAGCTGTAATTTTGCGGCGTCTTAAGAGGAAAAGAACCTCGAAACTTATGTAGCAAACAAACGAAAAATTTATTGATGAAGAAAAGAATCAGAGTGTTTATATTATTGGTGGCCACACTGTTTGCCACCGTCAATGTTGTTGCCCAAGAGAGCGACCGCCTTGAGGGCAAACGTAGCATAGCCTCGGGCGGCTACAACTTTTGGCTTTATACCCCCGACGGCTACGATGCCAATGCCGGCGAAGCCTATCCGCTTATAATCTCGCTTCACGGAGCCAGCCTGTGCGGGCACAATCTACAGCGTGTTCTTCGTTACGGTCCGCTCGATGCGGTGTCGAAGGGCATGAGAATTCCGGCCGTGATAATCGCGCCGCAAAATCCCGGCGGAGCATGGAACCCGTCGAAAATCAACGACCTGCTTGAGTGGACCGCGAGCAACTACAATGTTGACCGCGAGCGTGTCTACGTGTTGGGTATGAGTCTTGGAGGCTACGGCACAATGGACTTTGCCGGCAGCTACCCCGACAAGGTGGCGGCGGCAATGGCGCTGTGTGGCGGCTGCTCGCTCAAGGACCAGCAAGGCCTAGGCGATGTGCCACTGTGGATTATCCATGGCACCGCCGACCGCGCCGTGGGCATCTCGCAGTCGAAGAGCGTGGTGAAGAAGCTCGAGAGCGCCGGCAACGACAATCGCCTGCGCTACGACTGGCTGCCCGGCGCGTCGCACGGCGCGTTGGCGCGCGTGTTCTACCTCAAGGACACCTACACATGGCTCTTCTCACACTCGTTGAGCGACCGCTCGCGTAGCGTCAACCGCGACCTCACGATCACCAACTCCAGCCTCACCAACGTGTATCGCAGCATTCCGCCGCGCACCACACGTCTGCTGGCGAAATAATACATTACGGTTACAGCCGCCCGCCGGGCGGCTGTTTTTTCGCTATAACTATTGACAGCGGCACCATCGCCTCGAGCGTGGGCGGTACGGCATTGTCGCTCGCGGCCAATGCTTCCATCTCGCTTCCGGCCAAGGGCTACGCAGTCTTCGTCAAGCAGTAGGCTGACGCTCTCTCTCACGACCTTAATATAAATCGGATTTCGCCACTTGCGGCGAAATCCGATTTTTGCGGTTAGGGTATTTGCTTTGTTTGCTCTATTTGCCGAACATTGATCTTGGGTCGTCGCCATTGCCGTTTTGGCTACCGCTTTGACCATTGTTTTGATTCTGTTGGCGCGAATGGTTGATGATTTGTCGCTCAGTGTTATTGCTGTTGCCGTTACCGCCTCTCCCCAACGCGTTGCGAGCATCGTTGCGTGTGTTCTCACGCGAGTTGTTCACGGTTCGTTCTATCGCGTTGTTAATCGAGCCGTCGCTGTTGCGGCGATCGGAGCTTGCCGACGGTTTCGACGGTTTATCTGGCTTGGCGGGTTGCGTAACGGTGGTGCTACGCGTGGTGGTCGTGGTGGTGGAGCGGGTAGCGTCGGGTGTCGTGCCAGAGTTGTTTACCTCTTGTGAAGCCGAAGGCTGAGCGCTCTCAATAGGCGCGTTGGAGTTATGCTCCGGTTTGCCGTTGTCGCAGCCCTTGAGCAGGAAGAATGTGAGTGCGCCTATGATTGCCGCTCCGGCCACGAGAGTCAGTATTATCCACAGCATGCTGTTGCTCTTGTGTGGAGTCGCCGGCATTGGCTGATTGTACTGAGGCTGTTGAGGCTGCTGAACTTGCGTCACTTGCGGCTGTTGCGGAGCCTGCGGTTGTTGCGGTGCCTGCGGTTGTTGCGGAGCCTGCGGCTGTTGCGGTGCCTGCGGTTGTTGCGGAGCCTGCGTGGCAGGGGGTACTACTTCCACATCGCTCGGAGCCGCAGGTGTCGGCTTGGGTGGCATCGACACGCTGTCGCTCATCTCGCGCTCGTTCGACACAAGTTTCTCGTCGCCAAGTTCGTTGGTGACACTTTCGACGCTTATGAGGTAGGCGGAGTGGTTGTCGTTGTTGTCGGCGGTGAGCGATACCATGTTGGCAATCTTTGTGCGGTCGTCGTTGTCGGCGGCAAGCAACTCCACCAACCGGTGGTCGCTCATCTGCTCAAGCATGCCGTCGCTGCATAGGAAGAAGTAGTCGCCGGCTTTAATATCGGTGATGAAGGCCACATCAGGCATTACACGCTTGGGAGCGTGGGGGGTGATTGCGCGAGTGATGATATTCTTGGGCACATCGCCGCCTTGCTCTTTAATCTTGGAATGGTCGCGCGACTTGTAGAGCACCTGCTTGTGCGACGGACGGATATGATAGATGCGGCTGTCGCCAATGTGGGCCGCGATGCAGCCCCCACGGTGCAGATACACCAGAGCCAACGTGGTGCCCATGTGGTTTTGCTCGGGCGCTACGGTGGCGTCGAGGCGGTCGTAAGCCTCCATCAGCGCTTGTATCAGCTGATCCTTGCTGAAGGCCTCGCCGGGAGCCGTGTTGCGCTGGAACCACTGGCCGAGAGCGCCGGCTATGGTGTTGCTCGCCACCTCGCCGTGCTCGTATCCGCCCATTCCGTCGCAAACGATAAAGAGTCGATCGTGGCGAGCGCCACAACCCGCCTGCGGGTAGATGGCATCCTCCTGGTTGGCACGCTTGCCCAATTCCTGGATGAAAAGAGGGGTTCTGACAGTAAATTTCATTATTTTATCGTATGCTTTGGGTTAAATATTGCGAAACTCAATCTGGGTTTGGCCCATCACTATTTTATCGCCATTGTTGAGCACGTAGCGGTCTTCGCCGCGAATGGGCTCGCCATTGATGTAAGTAGTGTTTTGGTTGTTGCTGTTGGAAATCAGCGCTTGGTACGAGCCGTCGGCACGCTGGAACACATCGATTATCGAGTTGTCGCGGCTCACCGTCAAATCGCTGATTTTCAATGGCACTTCCACTTGCTTCGTCTTCGACTGCCGTCCCACATGGTTGCGGCCCGGCTTGAGCGGATAGGTGACGTCGTTACACACCAGTGCGATGCCTTTCTCGGGCACCGGAGGTGGAGTGGGAGGGCCGGCGGGCGATGGTGCCGCGGGAGTGTCGTTAGCCATAGCGGCCGGACCGGGTGTAGGCACTGGTGGTGCCACAGGAGCCGGGCCGGGAGCCGGTTGAGGCTTATTCATGTTGGGCATGATGGTCTCGTTGCCACCGCCGTTGGCAGGAAGAGCGTCGTCGATGGGTTGTGGGTTGAACTTGACGCGAAGTTTCTTGCCGCACTTTGGGCAGGTGATCACCTTCGAAGCCTCGTTCTTAGGGTTTCTTACCGCCAAATTGGTGTTACAATTGGGGCATCTTACAGTTTTTTTCTCCATTATAAGTTCGTTTTATTGTAGTAGTTCGTTTTTCTTTTCGTTGCGTTTGTCGGCGAAGTTCTTTTCTAAATAATGAAGCCGTTGTCGTCAATATGGTCGATGTGGTCAAAGTCGTGATTGAAGTCGTCGGCCATATCGTCAGCATTGAAGTAGTCGTCAGTAAAGTGGTCGTCGGGCATTGGCTCGTCGGTGATAACTGCAACGTCGGCATCGTCTGTCTCGGTGCCGGCATCAGCTGTGTCGTAGGCTACATCATCGTCATCTGTGTCGATTGCCACTTTGTCGTCGGTGAGGGAGTCGTCGTCGATGTCGACGAGCGAGGCTATATCGTCAATCGGTAGCGGTTCGCTCAGCTCGAATATCTCGTTGTCGCTTATTTCACCGTCGTGGTCGTTGTCGACCATCATCACGTCGAACGAGCCATCGTGGTCAACATCGACGAGCATCACGTCCTCGCCGTTGAGCCGCATCGCGCCCACGGTGAGTACATCGCCGTCATCGGTGGTGACCTCGGTTACGCCTATCACGTGCACGGCGTTGTCGTCGGGCAAAATGTCCACATCGTTGTCCACCTCTACTGTGACTGCCGGCATCTTATAGTCGTCGACGGGATGATAATTGTTGTGGTTCCGGTTCATTTTTCGTTGCTGGTTAGTTATCTAAGTTCGTCAACTTCGGTTAAAATCCGCCCGCTCTGTAGTCGCGTACGACTGAGCGAGCGGATGTTGAAAAATAAAACGAACTTGATTAACAGTACATGAAAAATACTGTGTTGCTGTGTAAAAAACTTTGCTTAGCAGATGATGCCTTCGTCGCCCATCGTGCCGAAGTCGTCGCTACCGCTATCGGCCGGATTTTCTTCCTCGGGCCAGGAGTCGGTCTGAGGCTCGGGCCAAGAGTCGGCGGGGTGCTCATCTTCGGGCCAGGAGCCGGTGTCGGCATCAGTGTTGTCGGCGATTTCCACATCGTCGTCGAGGGTGTCGACTATTTCCACGTCGTTGTTCTCGTCGGGCACGAGCGCTACGTCTATGGCATCGCCCTCGTCGGCATTATAGCCGTGGTTGTTGTAGTCGCCGTCGGCCACATCGCCGTCGAGTGAGTCTACCGGTTCGCCGTCTACCACTGCTTCGTCGTTGTCATATCCGGTGTAAGCCAGCGATGGATCCTCTTGGTAGCCATCGGCGTGAGGTAGCGAGCGTACCTCGGCTATCGACATCGTTTCGTCCAGTCGGTCAAACTCGCCGTCGTCCACGCGGCCGTTTTCGTTCATGTCGGTGGCGATGTGTTCGAAGTTGCCGTCGTTGTCGGCGTCGAGCAGGTAAACGTCCTTATTGCCCACGCGCACCAGCGCCACGTTCATCTCACTGCCGTCTTCTCCCTGAATGTGGTGCATCTCGGCAAGTTCTACCGACGGATTCTCATCGATAGTGTTGTCGCCGTTGTCACCCGGGCGGTAGGCGTAAATCGGCTCAATGCCGTTCACCTCGAGCTGGTGTTGGAAGTCGGCCACCATCATCGGTGCCTCACCATTCTCGTGCAGGTCCACCACCTGAGCGAAGTTGCCGTCGTCGTTAACATCTATTGCGCGCAGGTCGAATTGTCCGTCGTGGTCGGCGTCGATGAGCATCACGCGATGTCCGTGAGCGTCGTATTGCATACCTACAATCACCTTCTGACCGTTAACCTCGGTCTCGACGAGTTGTACGTATTCAATCGTCTGTGCGGGTTTTTCTGCCGGCTGTACCACGTGGTGAACGTGCACCTCGTTTTGAGCGATAACGGGTTCGGGTGCGTTCAGGTCGGCGTCGTGTACCGAGTCGGCAACATTGGCCACGTCGTCGCCGCTGATCTCGGCGCTTTGGTGGTTGAGGTACTCATACAGTCCCCATGCGCCAAGGCCGCCCACAGCCATACTTCCGGCTACGGCAGCTGCGATGCCGGCGGCCGATTTGTTACTCTTCTCCGGAGCCTCGGGAGTTGCGGGAACTTGGGGGATAGGAGGAAGTTGTTGCTCATTGCTGTTGTACAATGTCTCGTCGATGTTGTTCATTTCTTTGTCAGTTTATTAGTTAGTATTTATTTGTTTTCTTTGTTTTTACGCTACAAAATTACTTCTTTTGGTGCAATTTAGCTAAATTTTTGACGCCTTTTGTGACGAAATGTGGGCTTTTAATTACGAAATGCAGCGCATAGCGGGTGAAGCCTCTGATTTTTATACTATAATTCCCTCGTCACCCATCGTGCCGAAGTCGTCGGCAGTGGTTTCCGGTGCCGGCTCCTCATTGAGGGGCTCGGGCTCGGTTAGAGGCTCGGACTCCTGAACGGGTGCGGCATCTTCAGTGTAGTAGGAATCGTTGGTGTAATCGATGCCTGTGTTGTCAATCTCGGGCTCCGGTTCAGCTTGAGCGTAAAGAGACTGGTCGTCGTCCACTATTACCATGTTGGCATTGTCGGATTCGAGAGTGTCTTCGAGGTCGAGAGTCACATCCACAGTTCCGCCCATGGACTCATCGAGTTCACCGTCGGCGGCGACGTTAATGCCTTCGTCGCCGGTCGTGAGGCTGTCGTCGCCCGGTTCCATTTCCCATCTTTCGGCGAGTTCTCCGTTCTCAAATTCCATTTGGCTCACGTACGGCACAAAGTCGGCGCTTGTGGGTGGAATGTCTACCGTGCGGCCCATACTGTCTTGAGCCTGGTCGTAGAGGCCGTCGCCATCGGTGTCGATATACGTGATTTGTGTCGATGTGTCGATAAAGATCGGGTCGTCCTCGATGGCGGGCAGTCCGTCGACTATAGGCTCATCTTCATCGGGATTATCCTCTTGCGAGACTTTGTCGTATTCTTGTGCCAGATTGTTGGGGTCGGTGAAGTCGGGAGTGTGATCAAACTGCGCCACGCCTCGAGTTGTGATTTCGCCCGTGGTTCGCTCCATCTCGTTGGTGTCGATTTGGCCGTCGTTGTTCAAGTCGCTGCCGATGTAGTCATATCTGCCGTCACCGTCATTGTCGACGAGTATCACGTTTCGGCCGTTCACTTGCAGGCGGGCCACGTCCATCGTGTTGCCGTTGTCGTCGGTTATGCGCTCGAAGCCCGACAGGAGTACCGAGTCGTCGCCGTCGGCGGTGCCGTTGTCGTCGCTTTGAGCGATATTGCCGCCGTTGTCCACATTATTTATATATGAATAGTTGGGAGTGATACCATTGTTGCGAATGTCAAGCTCGAAGTTCTCTACCAGCAGCGGTTCGCCGGTGGTGGTAAGGTCGGTAACTTGTTCCCACCGGCCATTGTCGTTGATGTCGCAAACGCGCTGGTCGAATACACCGTCGCGGTCGTAGTCAACCAGCAGCACTCGATGCCCCATGCCGTCGTATTGCATACCCACTATAACGCGTTCGCCGTCAACTTCATATTCAATCAGTTGCACATTCTCGGTGGCACCTGCCACGGGGCGGGCGTTAACGTTCTCGACGGGTCGTGCCGCGCTACGCTGAACGTGATGCACGTAGGTGACATTGTTGTTCACTATCACAGGGTCGGGCGAGAGGTCGGCATTGTCGACGTGCGAGGCCACATTGGCCACGTCGTCGGCGCTTGCCGGCTCGCTATGACGGTTGAGGTATTCATATATTCCCCATGCGGCGAGCGAACTCACACCTACCGCACCGGCTATCGAGCCGGCGATAATGGGCGCTTTGCTTTTGCCCTTTGCGGATTGGGGATCCATAGGTGGGAAGGGTGGGGGAGTGGCCATACTGTTTTGCTCACTTGCCTGATACAGGGTCTCGTCTTGAGGATACATTGTTCTATACTTTTACGGGTTATTATTAATAATGGTCTTCTCGCGGTTTGATTGTTACGATTTGTCGTTTTTGACGTTACAAAGTTAAGCAAATTGTCGCTACCATCCAAATTTTTGCGGCGATAAATGATGAAATACCCGCTTTTAGTGACGAAATGCAATCACGCCTGATTTTGACGCCTCAACGACAGCCGATTGAAGTAGTAACCTGCCGCAAGCGTAACAGCGGTCAAACCGCCGTACAACGTCAGTATCGAGCCCGCGTAATGAATAAGGAACTCCCATTCCCTCAACCAAATGGTGATAATGCAGAATAATATAGCCACCGACGCTAAAAATAAAGTAAATCCGCTTACAATAGTAAATGTCAGCCGCCAAACGGTGCCCCACACGCTGTAGCCGAACAGCTGCCTATACGTGCGGAAGAGCATAAATATGATCAGTAATGCGAATGTAATCATATCTATATAATTGTTGTCGGCTATAGAGATCAAATCAAATAAAATACAGATCAGAAGAAACAGCAATAGCAGTTGCACGCTATTGAACACTTGTATAAAAAAGCCTTGTGGCAGATTGTGACCTCCGCAACGGGGTGAATACTTGAACATTACCCACGTGGGAAAAATCATCGATGAGAGAAATATGAAGCTTATCCAGTCGTAATGCCCACTTATCCAGTTGATGAAATTGCTGTAATAGAAGTCGATTCTTGATTGGCCGTCGGTGATTGGTGCTTGCTCAGCCGGTGTCGACGTATTACCGCCACCCAGCAGGATGTTGGAAATCAGATACACCATAAGAGCTATAATCACAAGCATCTTCACCGGCGGGAAGCTCACCTGGCGCTTACCGCTTATGTAGTCGGCAATCAGGTGGCCGGGGCGTGACATAAGCTGCCAAATGGTGAAGGGTAACGAACGTGAGCCCAAGCCCCAGATGTCCATCACGCCCTCGCGCACGCTGTTCCACGTCACTTTTCCCTTTGACGCCGGCTGGCCGCACGCCGGGCAAAAGTTGCCCGCAAACACCTCGCCGCAACATTGGCATTGATGTCGCTCGCTCGCGTCGTAGCGGTAGCGATAAGCCTCTTCTTGCCACTGGCGCAACTCTGTCAATTTGCGTTTGATGTTCATTTCGATAGAATGCCGACGCGAGGCGGGGTTTTCTTGCGTGGTAATATTTGCAGCAGCGACGGGTGGATGTCGGTGGTGGCAACGGCCACTATGCCCTCGATGCTTACCACCACGCGGTTCTTGCCGCGCTTGCGCTGAAGGATGCCCTCGGCGCCCTCAAACGGACCGCCCAGTATTTTCACGCGGTCGCCGCGCTTGAAATTAGTGGCATCCACTTCAAGGTATTCCAATTGCTCGTCGCACGTGCCGGCCACCGCTATAAAATTGCGCATTTGCCATTCAGGCACTATCACAGGCTTTTTTGTGGCCGGATTCATGATATAGCGAATGGGCATTTGAGTCTCGGCCTTGTAACGCTTCATTGCCGAAGGCTCGATGTGGAAGAAGATCAGATTGTGGACCGACGGCACAAGTCGCTTCACGCGACGGCCACGGCGCACAATCAGCGTATACTTCATCGGGATAAACGACTCAATGCCGAGCGAGTCGAGGTCGTCGCGCACCTTCAGCTCGCGATTGAACGTCACCCTGATGGCGTACCACACTTTTTCTTCTTGCTGCTCGACGGCGGGCGGTATGTTGTTGATTTCTTCGTTCATTATTGTTTGGGTTGACTAATGTGAGTTGATACGATTGACGAGCAACGCTATCGCGCCGTCGCCGGTAACGTTGCACGCTGTCCCGAAGCTATCCATCGCGATATATAGCGCAATCATCATGGCCTGTTGCGACGTGTCGAAACCGAGCACTGACTGCAATACGCCCAACGCTGCCATAATAGCGCCGCCGGGCACGCCTGGAGCGGCCACCATCATCACGCCGAGCAGCAGTATGAACCAAATGAATGTGGCGGAATCGATATTGCTGCCTTGCATGAGCATCAGCGCTATGGCGCAAGCGGTAATCTTCATCGTGCTGCCCGACAGGTGGATGGTGGCACAAAGCGGGACCGTAAATCCGGCCACACCGCGGTCCACGCCGCAGTTCTCCACACATTTGAGCGTAACCGGAATGGTGGCTGCCGACGACGATGTGCCCAATGCCGTAAAGTAGGCCGGCATCATTTTGCGTAACGCCTTCAGCGGGTTGGTCTTGCTGATCGAGCCCGCTATGCAGAACTGGAACAGTAGCAACGCGATATGCATCGCGAATATCACGCCTATTATGGCGATAAACATCTCAATCACGCGCCGAGCCTGCCCTGTGGCGGCCATCGTCATGAAGATGCCCATTATATATAGCGGCAACAGCGGTATAATCACCACCTTGATAGCCCGCGCTATTATCTGCTGGAACTCGTTGAAGAACGAGCGCAACGTGTCCACATAGCTGTAAGCGATGCCCAATCCGAGCAGGAACGCGAATATCAACGCGCTCATCACGTCGATCATCGGCGGAATGGGGATGCTGAAGTAGGGCTGGATGCCCTGTATGGCCTCGGGCGAGAATTTAATGCCCGAGCCGAGCTTGATAAGCGACGGAAACAGCGCCGTGCTGGTAAAGAATGAGAACAGCCCCGCGAGTATGGTGTCGCCGTAGGCGATTATCACCGTGAACAACAACAGCTTGCCCGCGCCCTTGCCTATGTTGCCTATCGCGGGCGTTACAAGGCCGATGATAATCAATGGAATCATGAACCCCAGGAAGTTGTTGAACAGGTCGTTGAACGTGGCGAAACCGCGAGTGACCCATTCCGGCAGGTAATGCCCCATCACTATGCCAAGCAATATGGCTACAATCACTCTCGGCAGCAGTCCGAATTTTCGTTTGGCAGGCTTTCTCATTATTATATTGGTTTATATTGTTCTCAACTTAATTGGCAGCCGGTCAAGTCGTAGCCCCGCAGAAACTCGTCGGCCGTCATCCGGCGCTTTCCTTCCAATTGCAATTCTACCACCTCAATCGCGCCATCGCCGCAGCCTATACACAGCCGGCCTTTCTCATGCCGCATCGCTCCGGCCGCTACTCCGTCGGCCGCCACGGGTTCGCTCGTTTTCAATATCTTCAGCTTTAGTGCTTTGCCGTTAGCGTTGGTGAGCGTGCTCCAGGCACCGGGGTAGGGCGACAGACCGCGCACATGGTTGTACACCTTCTCGGCGCTCCAGCTCCAATCGATATGGCACGTGTCGGCAAAAATCTTGGGTGCCGGAGTAGGCTCCTCGCCTTGCGACACCAGCTGCTCCTGCGGTATGGGCTTCACATCGCCGGAAAGAATGTTCTCCACCGTCTCCACCACCATGTCGGCGCCGAGTAGCATCAGCCGGTCATACACCTGCTCAACATTGTCGTGGCGACCAATCTCCACCTTGCGCTGGTCGATGATGTCGCCCGTGTCAATCTCGTGTTTGAGGAAGAACGTGGTTACACCGGTAACGCTGTCGCCGTTCATTACAGCCCAATTGATGGGCGCCGCGCCCCGATACTTGGGTAGCAACGACGCGTGCAGGTTGAAGGTGCCCAACCGCGGCATCGACCACACTACCTCGGGCAGCATGCGGAAGGCGATTATAATCTGCAAATCGGCTCTGAGCGAGCGCAATTCCGCCACAAACGCCTCGTCCTTCAGCTTCACCGGCTGCATAAGGTGCAAACCGTGCTCAACGGCATACTCCTTCACCGGCGAGTGATACATCTTATGACCGCGGCCGGCAGGCTTGTCGGGCATGGTGACTACACCCACTATGTTATACCCGCCTTCAACAAGGCGCTTAAGGCTCTCGACGGCAAACTCGGGCGTGCCGAAAAATACTATTCTTAGTTCTTCTTTTGTCATTATATGCTGTTGTTTAAACTCTTTCTAATCGTAGCTGTAATGCTTCAGCACCTCGCGATACTCGCTGAATATCTTGCTCTTCGACACGAAGCCGATGTAGCGCCCATTGGCGTCGACCACAGGCAGGTTCCAAGCCCCAGTGTCGTCAAATTTCTTCATCACGCTCTCCATAGGCTCGCCGTCGAGCACTTTCGCCACCGGAGTAGACATAAACCGGTTGACGTACATGCGCTTGTACAGATCGGTGCGGAACATGATGTTGCGTATGTCGTCGAGCAGCACTATGCCGAGCAGCTTATTGTCGGTGTCAACCACCGGAAACAGGTTGCGATGGCTTTGAGCTATCACGTCCACCATCTGCTTGAGATCCATATCGGGCTTCACGCTCAGGAAATCGGTCTCGATCACGCTGCTCATTTGCAGCAACGTCAGCACCGTCCGGTCCTTCTGGTGGGTGAGCAACTCACCGCGTTGAGCAAGACGGCGGGAGTAGATGCCGTAGGGTAGAATTAAGCGCGAGAGGCCGTAGCTCACGGCGCTGACAATCAGCAACGGTAGGAACAGCGCGTAGCCGCCGGTCATCTCGGCCGTGAGGAAGATCGCCATCAGAGGAGCGTGCATCACGCCCGACATCACGCCGGTCATGCCCAGCAGCGCGAAGTCTGTGGTCGGCAACGGGTCGCCAATGCCAATCGCGTTATGCACGTATGCGAAAAAGAATCCTGCCACACACCCCACAAACAGCGACGGAGCGAACGTCCCGCCCACGCCTCCGCCACCATTGGTGGCGCTTGTGGCAAACACTTTCATCAGGCACAGCATACCCACCAATGTGGCAGCCCACCACACGCTGGCGTGATGGCTATAGAAGATGCTATTGTTGAACACCACTTGAACATCGCCGTCGAGCAGACTGTTGATCGCCCCGTAGCCTTCGCCGTAGAGCGCCGGAAACAGGAAGATCAGGAGGCTCAACGTAGATGCGCCTATGATAAACCTTGCCCAAGCCTTCGAGACGCGCTTGAACATTCCCTCCATAAGCTCCATAGCCTTGTTGAAGTAGAGCGAAACCAAGCCCGTGAATAAGCCAAGCAAAACCACGTAAGGAATACGCTCGGTGGTGAAACGCTCGGCAAGTGTGAAATCGAACTCAAAGTTGTAACCCGTAAAGACGTACGCTACTGTAGCGCCTGTCACCGACGACAGAATAAGCGGTATCACTGAGCCGGCAGTCAAGTCGAGCATCAGCACCTCTACCGTGAACAAAACCCCGGCTATCGGAGCCTTGAAGATGCCGGCGATACCCGCCGCCGCACCGCAGCCCACAAGCATCATCAGCGTCTGAGGCGACATCCTGAACACGCGACCTAAATTGCTGCCTATCGCCGCGCCGGTGAACACTATCGGACCCTCGGCTCCAACCGAGCCGCCAAACCCTATGGTTACAGCCGACGACAGTAGCGACGCATACATATTATGCGGCTTCAATCGGCTTTTCTTCAATGCGATGGCATACAGCACACGCGTTACGCCATGGTAGATATTGTCGCGTACTATGTAGCGTACATACAATCCCGCAAGCAAAATGCCCACAACGGGAAAAACCAAATACTGATAGTTGCCGTGAACGACATCGACGTGCGACGTCAGAAACGCCGCTATAGTGTGAATTAAAAATTTGAGAAGCACTGCAGCCAAACCAGAGGCCAAACCTATCAGCAATGCCAGCAGAATTACAAAATTCCTATCCTTGATGTGCTGCTCGCGCCAGCGGTGCAAGCGCAGAAAGAAACCGCCCTCGCCTTCCTCTTTGGGAATAGTCGAATGGGAGGCTAAAGCGCGTATTTTCTTCCAGTTGAGCATTACTTTTCTATTTGTCGCTAAACGCCTTTTCCGGTGAATACAATCTTCATCGTGTAGACAAGTATTTTCAAATCGGTCAGCACCGACATGTTGTCGAGGTATAGCAAGTCGTAATCCAAGCGCTCAATCATCTCCTCCAAGTTCTCGGCGTAGCCGAATTTCACTTGCCCCATCGAGGTGATGCCGGGGCGCACGCGGTGCACGAGCGAATAGGCGGGACGGTACTTCACCAGCTGGTCGACGTAGTAGCGGCGCTCGGGGCGCGGCCCCACCAGCGACATATCGCCCTTAAGCACATTATAGAACTGCGGAAGCTCGTCGAGGCGGTATTTCCGCAGGAAGCGGCCTACGGGCGTAATGCGAGGGTCGGTCTCGCTCGACAGCTGAGGCGTGCCGCCGCCCTCGGCGTTATCGATCATGGATCGGAATTTGTAGATTATGAACGGTTTGTTGTGATAGCCCACGCGCTCCTGCCGATATATCACCGGGCCCTTGCTGTTGATTTTGATCATTAAAGCGATTACGGCATACACCGGCGATAATGCCAGCAGGAGCAGCAACGACGTGGCCACGTCTATCACCCGCTTGATGTTCTTCTGGCTCTCGCTCATGCTCGAAATAGAGACGTCTACCAGCGGATCGCCGTAGAAGCTTGTCATGCGGGTCTTCGATAGCAATATGTTGTTGCGGTCGGGGGTGATCTTGATGGGAATATTGAGCGGATACAGGCTGTCGACCACGCGCAAGAGGTCGCCCTCATTGCCGCGCGACGGCACCACTATTATCTCCTCAATCTGCCGCCGCTGCACCACCGTCTCCATGTCTTCGATGTCGTATATAGGGCGATTGATGTCTTTCACGTTGTTCTCGCCGGGGATGGCCACAAAACCCACCACCTCGTTGCCCGTGCCCAGCTTCTGGCGCTCCATGCGCTGAACAAACGAGTAGCCCTGAGCGCCCGCGCCCACCACCAGAGTGCGGAATTGCCAACGCCGCTTCTATATCTGCCGCGTGGTGTGGTTGGTGAGCAGCGATCGTCCGGTGTAGGTGAACACAAACAGGCTCAACCACAACATCAATATCATCTCATAGTTGACGGTGCGGTCGTTCAGCACCACATCGTTCAGCAGGGCTACAAAGAAGATTATCAGGCTGTTGATAAACGCGCTTCCGGCCGTGGTGAGCAACTCCTGCAAACGCGACTTGCGGAACACCTCGTTGTAGTAGCCCGACAGATAATAGATGCCCATCGCTCCCAACGGGAAAAACAGCTGGCCGAGCAACACCGTGCCGCTCAGGTAGAACGACTGCAGCGACACGAAGCCCGCCACGTTGCCCATAAGCCAACGCAGCCAGTTGTAGAGAAACCAAGCGAGATTGGTGGCGATATAGTCGACCACCACATATTTTACCCGTTGCTTATGGACGCTGATCATTTCTCTCTCTCGTTATCTTATGATTTTAAACGTGCCGTTGCCGTTCAGCTTGATGATGTTCGAACTGTGGTGCTCGCTGGTGTCGTCGCGCCTATAGTTCACCACGTAGTCCACACCGTCGATTATCGATTGCTCTATCTGCGAGAAGTTGGCGGGAGCGCAGTGACCGCTGAGGTTGGCGCTCGTCGACACTATCGGACGGCCGAACGCGCGGCACAGCCGCTGAGTGAACGCCTCCTGCGGCACTCGCACGCCAAGCGAATCGTTCTCGCCAAGCAGCGAGCGAGCCACATTGAACGCCCCGTCCATGATCAGTGTAAGCGGCGTTACTGCCACTTCTATCAGGTCGCGGGCCATCTCGGGCACGTCCACTATGTAA
Source organism: Muribaculaceae bacterium (assembly GCA_017478265.1). GTDB lineage: Bacteria > Bacteroidota > Bacteroidia > Bacteroidales > Muribaculaceae > Sodaliphilus. The sequence continues at coordinate 17,415 of JAFVDY010000145.1, forward strand.
TGGTCGAGGCTCTCTACGCTATCAAGCAACACCAGCATCGCCTTGTTGTCGGCGCGATGTTTCAGTTCGTACACTCGCTGCACGGCGCGATCGTTTGTCGCGTCGCAACCGATGCCCCAAATGGTGTCGGTGGGATACAATATCAGGCCTCCACCTTTAAGGATTTCAATGCATTGCTTTATATCGTCGTTCATTTATGCCTACATTTAGCGCCACAAAATTATATAAAAGTTGCGACTTTCTCGCAAAATTATGGCAATAATTTTATTTTTTCGCCTTTTTTTCTTCTGCTGCCGGTTAAACCTCATCTATTAAAAAATGTCAAAGTAACGGTTTTGAAATTGAGATTTGACTCGCATGAGACAAATTATTTATACTTTTGCACCGTTTTTCAAGTGAAAAATCAACTGCTACGATGAAACATTTATTAAACATATCCATTATCGCGATGCTGCTCGCTGTGGCATCGGTTCCTGCTTTTGCCAAGGGCCGACGGGCCTCTTCTTCTAAACCGCAAGTGATTTACACCGGCGAAATCGCCAAGAAAGTGATTGGCTACAATGGCACTACGCCGCTCAATATCACTATAGTCGACGGTAGAATATCCAATATCGAGGCACTGCCCAACAACGAGACCCCTAAATACTTTAATCGCGCGTGTGAGAAAATCTTCCCGCAATACATCGGTTTGACGGTGCGCAATGCCCGGTCGCTTAACCCCGACATCGCCACCGGAGCCACTTATTCCTCGAAGGCTATTATTGAGAATATTCGTGCCGGATTGCAACAGGCCGGTTCCACAAAGCGCGACACTCCTGCGAAGTTATCAGGCAAAAAGCGCATGACCCGCAAGTAATCCATCCTCCAATATTCATTACAGGCTCGCCAATGGCTTTCGCGCCACGGTGAGCCTTTGTTTTATCTACCTATAAATCAACTATCCAAAGTTGTAGTATTTGCGGCTTAACAATAATTAACCAAAATATTTCATACTGTATGCGGCTTAAATCAAATATAATTTGTACTTTTGCAAATTATTAAAGCGGTGTACAACAAATGGATACTCCTAAAAAATATCCTTTAGGACTGGCGCTAAGCGGCGGCGGCGTGAGGGGTTTTGCCCACATTGGCGCTCTAAGGGCTCTTGAGGAATACGGCGTAAAGCCCGATATAATAGCCGGTGTAAGTGCGGGCTCGATTGTGGCGGTCTTCTATGCCGCCGGATTTAACCCCGACGATATTTTCGATCTCTTTACTTCTATCGAACTTAAATCGTTCCTGCAGCTCGATTTCTCAAAAGCGGGATTTTTGCGGCTCGACCGCCTGCAGGACTTCCTGCGTGAGCATCTGCCGGTGCAAAACATCGAGCAACTCAACATTCCCACTATTGTGGGAGCTACCGACATTGACAACCAGCGGGAAATGCCTTTCTCATCAGGCGAAATTGCGCCGCGAGTGGCGGCTTCGTGCAGTCTGCCGGTGGTCTTCACGCCGGTCAAAATCGACGACGTATACTGCATCGACGGAGGTGTATTGCATAATTTGCCCTCTTACTATCTCAGGCCTATTTGCGACAAGGTCATTGGGGTCAACGTAAGCCCGAGCACTCTTGGCGCGGTGAAGCTCAATATGCGCTCGCTCGCTTATCGCGCCTACAAGATTATGACGCAACATAATGTCAAAGTCGACAAAGCCACGTGCGACCTGCTTATCGACATCAAGGCTATTCAACACTATGGAACCTTCGAGGTCACTCAAGCGCAACGAATTGCCCGTAAAGCATATTTCGAAACTATTAAAGTCCTTTCAAACACAAAGTTATAATAATTGAATTATGGATAAACAAGAAAAAACAATTATCTACCAGATTTTGCCTCGATTGTTCGCCAACACGCGTAACGTGAATGTGCCGGGTGGCTCAATAGAGCAGAATGGCGTTGGCAAGATGAATGCTATCACCAGCAACGTGCTTAAGGCGATTAAAGCACTGGGTGCAACACACGTCTGGTACACAGGCGTTATCGAACACGCTGTCAAGACCGACTATACAGGATATGGTATCAACCGATGCAACCCGCACGTGGTGAAAGGTGTGGCCGGATCGCCTTACGCTATAGTCGATTATTACGACATCGACCCGGATATCGCCACTGATATCGACAATCGCATGGAGGAGTTTGAACAACTGGTCGACCGCTCCCACGCCGCGGGGCTTAAAGTGATTATCGACTTTGTGCCAAACCATGTGGCGCGGGAGTATCACAGCGACGCCAAGCCCGAAGGGGTGCGCGACTTGGGGGAGGACGACGACACCAATATCGCGTTCTCGCCGCGAAACGATTTCTATTATCTCCCGGGACAGCGATTTGAACCTTCCATCGACATCGGACGCGGAACAGATACCGAATACTTTGAATTCCCCGCGAGAGCAACCGGCAACGACTGCTTCCATGCACACCCCGGTGCCGGCGACTGGTACGAAACAGTCAAGCTCAACTACGGCATCGACTTCATTGGCAACACCGGATGTCATTTCGACCCCATCCCGCCGCTGTGGCACAAGATGCTTGACATTCTCAAGTTCTGGGCGCGTAAGCGGGTTGACGGTTTCCGATGCGACATGGCGCACATGGTGCCTGTTGAGTTCTGGCACTGGGCAATACCGCAGATGCGTGCTTTTGCGGCAAACATTATCTTTATAGCCGAACTGTACGACCCTTCCATCTATCGAAGCTATATCCACAAAGCTGGTTTCGACTATCTATACGACAAGGTGGGGCTATACGACACTCTCGTGGGGGTCGTAAAGGGACATCGGCCCGCAAGCGACATCACCCACTGCTGGCAAGCGCTCGAAGGAATTGCCGACCACATGCTCAACTTCCTTGAGAATCACGACGAGGTGCGCCTCGCATCACGTCAGCTCGCCGGCGACGGCGAATTGGCTCTTCCCGCGGTTGTAGTCAGCGCTACGCTCAATCGCGCGCCTTTCATGCTCTACTTCGGACAAGAACTCGGCGAACCGGGATCCGACGCCGAGGGCTACAGCGGCTACGACGGAAAAACCTCCATCTTCGACCATTGGAGCGTA
>JAFVDY010000146.1 GCA_017478265.1 Muribaculaceae bacterium
GGCCAAGTGGCGGAAGCGATAGTTGAACGTACCGTCGTCAAGTGACTGTTGATACCGGTCGCGGCAGTCGATAATCGATTTGCGAAAGCGTTCGATGCGCGACAATCCGGGCTCGCCCATGTCGCCGAAGTAGGTTTGTATCTCGTCGCTCCGGTCGCGGTAGAACTCCTTGTTGATGTTCTTGGCAAACTTCACCAAGTCGCGGGTGTTGCCGAAGAAGTTCCAGTTTTGATTAATTTTAAGACGTTCTTTGATAAACTCCTGTACCCATTTATAGACCTTGCTCTTTTGTTGGTGCCGCTCGCCGCTGATGTCGAGCAGGAAGTCGTGCACGGCGGTTTGCAGCGCCATAGCGTCGTCGAGCTCAATTTCGTAGCTGTTGTCATAGTCTATTTCGCGCGCGAAGGTGCGCAGCAGCGTCTGGAAGAACGAGTCGATGGTGCTTACGGCAAACGAGTTGTAGTTGAACAGAATCTCGTTCAGGGCCTTGGCTGAGGCGCGCTTGATGTCCTCAATGCTGTCAACAAAGTTCTTCTCGAAGAATTCTACGTAGGCTCCTTTGCCCAGGCTCAGCAGGTGCAGCTGTTTGACGATGCGCTCTTTCATCTCGTCGGTGGCCTTGTTGGTGAAGGTGATGGCGAGGATGTGGCGGTGGTATTGTGGCGAGCGTCGCAGGTGGTATTTGTTGTCTTGTTGCTTAACGCCCAGCAGGTTGACGATATATGTTCGGGCGAGTGTGTAGGTTTTGCCCGAGCCTGCCGACGCCTTTATTACGTGCATGCACTTCATAATGTTGTGTTATGATTTATTGTTATGGTTAATGTGTAAAAGTCAGATAATTCGCGCTTTGAAGCCGCGCTCTTTCAGCAGGGCGAGCGCCCGCTCGCGATAGTCGCCTTGCAGCAGTATCTCGCCTCCACGCGCGCTGCCGCCTGTGCCTAAGCTGTGTCGCAACTCCGACGCGAGCGTTTTCAACGCCGCTTCGTTGCATTTGAATCCGGCGATGATGGTCGCCTGTTTGCCCTTGCGCCCCTTACGGTCGAGCACGATGTCGAGCATGGCCTTGCCTTGCGCCGTCAGTGCGTCGTGTGGCTTATCGGCCTCATCGGGCTCCGTAGTTTGGTTGTTGGCCAGGTCGGGGTCAATTCCGAATGCCGCGCCTAATTTGTCTCTCCAATCTTCCATAGCTTATAAAAGAGTAAAATGTGTTATCGTTGGGCGAATGCGATGCGTGCTCGTACGTGTGTCTTGGCGTCGACGTTGATGTCGAGCCGGCAGTCGAGCGGGTTGGCGTCGTCGGCCACCACGTCGGCGGTCTCGCCATAATGGCTCTCTTGCACGAAAGCGATTTCGAAACGCGCCACGCGATAGCGGTCGAAGTGCTCGAGTGAGAAGTGGTTGAGCAGCAGTTCGACGTAGCGCACGGTGTTGACGTGGCGGTTGAAGTCGCAGTCGGTGTAGGTGAAGCGGTGGCTCGAGCGCGAGGCGGGAGTGAACGGCGCGAGCCGGCGTTGCGGCTCGATGGGGCATGGGCGGTCGAGCACGTTGGCCGCGATGTAGCTCAGCTTGCTGATGTCGACGCTCTCGCGAGTGGTGAAGTTGATTACCATCCAGATGGTGCGCACGTAGCCAATCACCACGTCGTCCTTGTCGCGCACCTCCATGTTGCGCTGCGAGAAGTGGCGGTTGTAATCCTCAATCCATGTGGTGAGCGAGTAGCGTTCGTTCACGCGCGGGTATCGTTTCATCTCTATGGTGACACGGGTGAGGACCCAGCCCTGATTGTCGCGTACAAGCCGGTCGTAGCCCACGCCCCACGCGTTGGCGTGGCCTGTGGCGACCTCTATCACGCGCGTCACCAGCAGCGGCAACGGCAATTCGCCCTCGGGATTACACTCTCCGGCGGTGAGGAAAAACTCCTGAGAATATTGCTTCAAATCGGGTTGTATAGTCTGATTTTTGTTCATTTTAACGTTATTTTTCGGCAAATTTACGAAAAGTTTTGAAATTTGTTGTAATTTTGCAGATTGATTTTACAAACTTTATCATTTTTTGAAATGTTCAATCTATTTCGTCGTCGCCCCAAGGAGCAAACCAAGCTGTTTTATAACACCGATATGCATTGCCATATCCTACCGTATGTGGATCATGGCGCACAAACCATCGACGACTCGCTGGCGATGCTGCGAGCCGAGATTGACATGGGCATCTCGCGAGTGGTCTGCACCTCTCACGTCACCGCCGAGACTTTTGAGAACACGCCCGAGACGTTGGGCGCCGCGTTCGAGAAGCTGAAAGCTGCGGTGAAAGAAGAGGGGCTGCCGGTGGAGCTGATGTTGAGCGCAGAGTATCGTATCGACGAGTACTGGAACAAGGAATATGCCGCCGGCCACGTGCTGCCTATGCCGGGCAAGTACTTGCTGCTCGAGAACTCGTTCATCCAGGAACTGATTGGCATCGACGAACTGATGTTTGAGCTACAAGTGAAAGGCTATCGCACCATCCTCGCTCACCCTGAGCGTTACCGCTACTATCACGGACGGCACGAGCGCTATGAGAAGCTGCACTCCATGGGCGTGATATTCCAGCTTAATATTCTGTCGCTGGCGGGATACTTCGGAAGCGCGCCACGCACCGAGGCGCTTTGGCTCATAGAGCATGATATGTGCTCGATGCTCGGGAGCGATATGCACAACCTCGACCATGCCGACATTATAAAGGACTATATCAACA
>JAFVDY010000147.1 GCA_017478265.1 Muribaculaceae bacterium
CTCATTTTAAAGATATTAAGGTGGTTATAGCGTGAGGGTCCCACCTCTTCCCATTCCGAACAGAGAAGTTAAGCCTCACCACGCCGATGGTACTGCGAAAGTGGGAGAGTAGGTAACCGCCCCCTAACGGAAATCGCGCCCGAAAGGACGCGATTTTCCTCATTATCACCCCCCTACGAAGGCCGGACAGCCCCAAAGCTGCCCGGCCTTCCTGTACTCATATATCAAATTTCCACAAATATTCAGCCTATTAACAATAATTAATGTTTCTGGGAGGGTAATTTGGTAAATTTTAAGTAAATTTGCAGCCATTAAGAATAGATGTTTGATTCCTCAATAACGGTAGAATATCTATAAAACCTGTATATGAACGTATATAAATATTAAATTCTTACTATTATGAAGAAAATCTTACTATTTACGCTGCTTGCCGTCGGCTTGGCTGTAACGGCTCAATCCGCCACCAAGTACGACATCAACGTAGCCGGTGTCGAAGTCACAAGCGACAACGCCTCCAACATCAAAGGTGGTGACATCAAGAGTGGTACGGTTACTTTCGACGCCTCGACCAAGACTCTGACAATGACCAACGTAACCATCACCCGCACCGGCGGTAGTGACTACGCTATCCACAATCGTAGCTACAAAGGCTTGATTGTAAAGTTTGTCGGCACTTGTAATCTTACCACAAAGGCGCGTGTCATACGCTTCCAGAGCGGTGGAAACTGGTCCGACTCCGAAACGCCCTCGGCCAACGAATGTCAGCTGGTGGCCTCCAGTGGTGCCATTGTCAACATGACGAGTACCGACGACGGTGCCATCTATGTGCGCGACTTTACCGCCGTCTGGATTAAGGGCCCGGGCACCTTCAACATCATCGGCAACAAGAATGGCGCCATTGCCGGTCATGGACAGTGGAACGCCACCGGAACCGATTTGCCGACAATCGATGGGGTGAAATTCTCCAACGTCAAAGCTACCGTCACCGGTAGCCAGAGTTGCCTCTTAGGCTTGTCCGCTCACTTCTATGCCGGAGCCAACGTCACTCTCAAGGCCTCATACAACAGCAGCTATCCCGTCGCGCGAGACCTCTATGCCACCTCCAAGTTATATAACAACGCGGCCATTCTTGCGCCTTGGGGTGCTGCATTCAGCGACAACTCGTTCGTGCTCAACGGAAGCAAAGTCTATTCTCAGGACGTCTTTATCAGCGACAATTATGCCCTCCTGTTGAACGACACCAATTTCCCCGACAACAACTTCCGAAGCGCGATGCTCGCGCTCTATCCCAAGGGCTACCTCTCCACCTCCGAGCTGCAGAGCCTTACCTCGCTCAACGTGGCCGGCAAGAGCATCAGCAGCCTCACCGGCATCGGCAAACTCACCTACCTGAGTAAGCTTTACTGCAGCAACAACAACCTCGCGTCGCTGCCCGCGTTGCCCAGCTCGCTGACTTATCTCTCGGCCTACAACAACAAGCTCACCTCGCTGCCCTCGCTACCAAGCGGACTGACCTATCTCGATGCGGGCACCAACCAACTCACGTCCCTCCCCACTCTGCCGAGCAAGCTACAAACGTTGTATGTAAACGCCAATAAGTTCACCGCCCTGAACATCACCTCCAAGTCGAGCCTGACGGCTCTCTACGCGCAGAACAACACGGCGCTTACCTCACTGAACTGCTCCTCCAACGCCCTCACCACGCTGAATTTCTCAGGCTGCTCGGCATTGAAGACGCTTTACTGTGGCAACAACAGCCTCACTTCGCTTGGAACATTACCCACCTCGCTTACTGAGTTGAGCTGCCCCAACAATAGCCTCACCGCCCTGCCTTCGCTGCCCACAACGTTGACCTTCTTGAGTTGTGGAAACAATAAGCTGTCGGGCACACTCGATATGTCCTACCGCTCGGCGCTTAAGACTCTCTATTGCTACGACAACCCGAGTCTTGAGAAAGTATACGCCTACGGCTCGCAAAACCTGACGAACATCGATGCGCATAACTGCTCGGCGCTCACCACGCTCGATTTACGTGCCAGCAATCCGGGCGCGGCCGTGTCAACGTTATACCTCTCGGGGCTTCCCAAGTTGGAATCTCTCTCGTGCTCTAACCATTCGCTCACAAGCCTCAACCTGACCGCCTGCACCTCGTTGAAGACTTTGTACGCTCCCGGCAACAAACTCACCACAATCATGGGCATCCCCTCAACCATCGAGACAATCAATGTGGGTAACAACAAGTTCACCACACTGACTATTACCGACATGAGGAACCTCAAAACGCTAAATGTAAGCGACAACACCGCGCTCACATCGCTTGTCTGCGAAAATAATGCCTTGACCTCACTAAATTACTCGGGTTGCACGGCTTTGACGAAGATCGACTGTGAAAACAACCAACTTACCTCTCTCGGAGCACTGCCCACCTCAGTAACTAATTTGATATGCTCATTTAACAACCTCGCATCGCTGCCCACGCTGCCAAGCGGTATGACACGTCTGGAATGTCGTTTTAACAAAATAACATCACTGTCTTCGCTCCCAAGTGGACTGACTTATCTGTCGGCCAACAACAACAAACTCACGCTACTCTCGGTAGCAGGACTGGGCGAGTTGCAATATCTATACTGCCAGAATAATAATTTGACAGCACTATCGGTGCAGGGATGTTCTTCATTGAAGAATTTATATTGCTTCCAGAATCAAATCAAGGGAGCCGAGATGACCTCGCTTATCAATAGTCTGCCCACCATCACTTCAGACTCTTACAGCGAATTCAATGTGCTGTACAACTCCGGCGAGGGCAACGAGATAACTGCCGAGCAGGTGACCGTCGTACGCAACAAGCACTGGATCCCGTACCAGTACAATGGCAGCAAATGGGTTGAGATTTCCGGAATTCTCCCAGGCGACCTGAACGCCGACGGCTTCGTCAACACCGGCGACGTCAGCATTCTCTATGGTGTAATCCTCGAAACTATCACCGACCCTGAAATCGTTCAACGAGCCGACCTCACCGGCGAAGGCGTTGTTAACACGGGCGACGTCTCTGTCCTCTACGAGCTGATTCTCAACAACAACTAACCAACGAACATTCGCATAACCGCGACTATAAAGGAGCTCGACCCCCACACGGGACCGAGCTCCTTAACTTCTAACTGATAATTCCTAATTCCAAACAGCTATCTCGTCGAGCGGCTTGCGCTTCTTCTCCTTGGCCGCGTCGGCGGGATAGCCGATAGGGATGAGCACCACGGGTTCCTCGCCGGCCGGTAGCCCCAACAGGCGTTTGCACAGCTCGACGTCGAAGTTGCACACCCAGCACGTGCCCAAGCCCTGCTCGGCCGCCGCTAAGCACAGATGTTCAACGGCTATGGCCACGTCGATGTCGCCATGCGGCTTACCGTCGGCGCGTACCCACTGCTCGTCGGTCAGCACCGACGCAATCACGTACAGCGGCGCCGACGTGAACCATTCGCGGCCATAGCACTGCCGCAACTGCTGCCGCTCAGCTTCGCCGCTCACCACGCGGAATCGCCACGGCTGGCGATTGACCGCCGACGGCGACTGCCGCACGCATTCCAGCACGTAGGCCAGCTTATCGGGCTCTACCGCCTCGCTCTTATACGAGCGGCAGCTATAACGCCGCTCCACCAAGTCCAAAAACTTCATCTTCTGTTCCTTTCTTACAGTATGTTAACGAATTATTTGTCACTCTCGCGCTCGTCGTCCACCACTTCAAGGTGGAAGCTGACTGGCCGGAAACCGTCGTTACAGCTGAGCATCGCGCTACGCGGGTTCTTCATCCAGCCGTCGTAGAAGTTGCCCTCGCCGCGGGCCAGCGCCTCGGCAAACGGACGCAACGTGGCCCATGCCTCAGGACAAAAGCCCGCGGGGCATTCGCCCTCTCGCGACCACCACGTGTCGCCCACCCGCACGTCGCACGCGTGCTCTATCGGGTTCTCGTATCGCGCTATCAGGTCGCGATACACCGTCTGCCGGATGGCCGTAATCTTAATCATCATAGCTTAGCTTTTGCCCGTCAGTATGGCGCGGATGCTGTTTAGCTTGTTGAGCGCCTCCATCGGGGTCAGGTTGTTGATGTCCAAGTTGAGTATCTCGTCGCGTATCTGGCTCAGAATGGGGTCGTCTAGCTGGAAGAACGACAGCTGATAGCCGCCCATGCGGCTCGTGCCGTTCGCAACGTCGTTCATCGCCTTCTTTGGCGTGATGTCGCGGTTGTCGCGGTGCGTACTCTCAAGCTGTTTGAGCACGTTTTCCGCCCGCTCCACTATCGCGCGGGGCATTCCGGCAAGTTTCGCCACATGGATACCGAAGCTGTGCTCGGTACCGCCTTTCACGAGCTTGCGCAGAAACACCACCTTACCGTCTATCTCACTGACGCTCACGTTGTAGTTCACAATGCGCTTGAAGGCCGTCTCCATCTCGTTCAACTCATGATAATGGGTAGCAAACAGGGTCTTCGGATGCGACTTCGACTCGTGGATATATTCCACTATCGACCATGCTATCGAGATGCCGTCGTACGTGCTTGTGCCGCGACCTAACTCGTCGAACAGCACCAGCGAACGCTCGCTCAGGTTGTTGAGAATCGACGCGGCCTCAGTCATCTCAACCATAAACGTCGACTCGCCCTGCGAGATGTTGTCGCTTGCGCCAACGCGGGTGAAAATCTTGTCAACCACGCCTATGCGTGCAGCTTGTGCCGGCACAAAGCAACCAATCTGAGCCATTAGCGCGATCAGAGCCGTCTGCCGCAGCAGCGCGCTCTTACCAGCCATGTTCGGCCCCGTGATAATCATCACTTGCTGCTCGTCGTTCGATAGACGTATGTCGTTAGGAATATACATCTCTCCAGGGGGCATCTGGCACTCTATCACCGGGTGTCGGCCCTGGGTAATCTCAATATCCAGACTATCGTCTACCACGGGGCGCATATATTTCCCTTCCATCGACGCGCGAGTGAACGACAGCAGGCAGTCGAGGCGGGCAATCAGCTGGCTGTCGGTCTGGATGGCGGTGATATACTCGGCAACGGCAGCCACCAGCTCCCCAAAGAGTTGCTGCTCGATTATAAGGATTTTCTCCTCGGCGCCGAGTATCTTCTCTTCCAGCTCTTTCAACTCCTGCGTGATATAACGCTCGGCGTTCACCAGCGTCTGCTTCCGCACCCATTCGGGCGGCACCTTGTCCTTGTGGGTGTTGCGCACCTCGATGTAGTAGCCGAACACATTGTTGTAGCCTATCTTCAGGCTGGGTATGCCCGTGCGCTCGCTCTCCTCGCGCTGAAGGCGCATCAGGTAGTCCTTGCTCGAATATGCTATCTCGCGCAGGTCGTCCAGCGTGGGATCCACGCCGTTGAGTATCACATTGCCCTTGGTGACCAACGCCGGAGCGTCGGGGTTTACCTCTTTCTCTATACGCTCGCTGATGAGGCGGCACGGGTTAAGCCGGTCGCCTATGGAGCGCAACACCTCGTTGGCGCTGTTGCAGCACAGCTGCTTCACCGGCTCGAGCGCCCGCAACGCGTTCTTGAGCTGAACAATCTCGCGCGGCGACACGCGGCCTGTCGACACCTTCGACACCAGCCGCTCCATGTCGCCTATCAGCTCCAGCTGGTCTTTCACCAGCTCGCGGGCCTGCGGCACCTTGAAGAAGTGCTCAACCACGTCGAGCCTGTTGTTGATGGCCTTGATATCCTTGAGCGGGAACAGTAGCCAGCGGTGCATCATGCGGCCGCCCATCGGCGTCACAGTCTTGTCAAGCACGTCGAGCAAGCTCTTTCCCTCCTCGGTCATCGGTGCCACCAACTCGAGGTTGCGCACCGTAAACTTGTCGAGCCTGACGTAGCGTTCGGCCTCGATGCGCGCTATCGATGTGATATGCTTAATCTGGGTGTGCTGCGTGAGGTCGAGGTAGTGCAGGATAGCGCCGGCGGCAATCACCGCGCTCGCCATGCTGTCGATGCCGAACCCTTTCAGGTTCTTGGTTTCGAAATGCTTAAGCAACCGCTCGCGGGCCGCCTCGGGCGTGAACACCCAGTCCTCCATCTCAAACGTCAGGTAGCGCGAGGTGAAGGCTTCGCCAAAGCGTTTGCGCTCCTTACGGTCAATGAGCACCTCCTTCGGGGCGAAGTTGGCGATTAGCTTGTCGACGTACTGCGTGTCGCCCTGCGCGGCCAGAAACTCGCCAGTGCTGATGTCGAGCAAGGCCAGGCCGCAGTCGTCGCGGTCGAAGTGGATTGCCGCCAGAAAGTTGTTCTCTTTCCGGTCGAGAATCGTGCCGCCCACCACCACTCCCGGCGTCACCAGCTCGGTTATGCCGCGCTTCACCAGCTTCTTCGTCAGCTTCGGGTCCTCAAGCTGGTCGCAGATGGCCACGCGCTTGCCCGCGCGCACCAGTCGCGGCAGGTAGGTGTCCAGCGCATGATGCGGGAAGCCCGCCATCTCGGTGGCTCCCGAGCCGCCGTTGCTCCGTCGGGTGAGGGTGATGTCCATTATCTCGCTGGCAACGATGGCATCCTCGCCGTAGGTCTCATAGAAGTCGCCCACGCGGAAGAGCAGTATGGCGTCGGGATGCTTCTCTTTCATCTCGAAGAACTGCTTCATCATCGGGGTCACTGCATTATCTTTTGCCATTGTATTCTCCTGTTGTTTGTCGGGCGACAAAGTTACAAAATTCTCGTCACGTGACAAAATAATTCATCTCCACCGCCGGACAAATGTGCCAAAACTTCAAAAAAAATCAACTTTTGGCACATTTGCTCCCCGCCGGCATGAGGAGGTTGGCTCCGGGTGAGTGTTAAAGATGTGAAAAAATGGGGGCTGGGGGCGGGTGGTCGTGGGGCTTTGTTGTAACTTTGCGTGTTAAATCTGATGAATTGGAGGTTTGATTGATGGAGAACTTTGCGGCAATTGATTTTGAGACAGCCAACTTTGAGCGCAGCAGCGTTTGCTCAGTGGGGGTGGTAGTAGTGCGTGACGGCGAGATAGCGGATACGTTCTACTCTCTCATTCAGCCGGAGCCCAACTATTATAACTACCGTTGCCGGATGGTGCATGGTCTCAGTCGCTCCGACACCGATTGCGCCCCTGTTTTCCCTGAGGTGTGGTCGCGTATAGAGCCCTTGATCGGTGGTCTGCCACTTGTGGCTCACAACAAGTCCTTCGACGAGGGTTGCCTTAAAGCCGTGTTCCGTATCTATGGAATGGATTATCCCGATTATGAGTTCTACGACACTCTGGCGAGGTCGCGTCGCGTGTTCCGTTATTTGGATAACCATCAGCTACAGACCGTTGCGGCTGAGTGTGGCTACAACTTGGCGGCGCATCATCACGCCCTTGCCGATGCCGAGGCGTGTGCCTGGATTGCGAGGGAAATCCTGTAGGCTACAGAGAATGTGGCGCTATGGGTTTTGCAGCTTCAGGCGTGTGAGGAAGTGCCAGATGACGATTGCCGCGGTGTTGGCAACGTTGAGAGAGTGCTTTGTGCCGAACTGAGGCAGCTCGAGGCAGCAGTCAGAGGCGTCGACGGCACTTTGCGCAACTCCTTTGACCTCATTGCCGAAGATGACGGCATATTTCCTATCGTTCCGCGGCTCGAACTCTTGCAGCGGCACGCTGTTGTGGACTTGCTCGATGCTGCAGATGGTGTATCCGTCGCGGCTGAGCTCCTCAATAGCTTGACCTACGGAGGCGAAATATTGCCAGCTCACGGTGTCCTCGGCGCCGAGAGCCGTCTTGTGAATCTCTGGCTTCGGTGGAGTGGCTGTGATGCCGCAGAGCATGATGCGCTCGACTGCGAAGGCGTCGGAGCAGCGGAAGATGTTTCCCACGTTCATCTCGCTGCGCACGTCGTCGAGGACTACCACCAGCGGCAGTTTGGCGCTGTGCCGGTATTGTTCCGGCTCCAAGCGCTGCAGTTCCAGCATTGATTTCTTCTTCATTAGATAAGAGTTAGCGGTGGAATTTTGGAGGTGTGTCGGTGCAGCCTTGGGCGAGCTGGCGTTCGATGATGTCGAGAGCCTGCTGTGCTGTGGTAGCGACATTGATGATGGTGTCGCGGTGGATTTGCGGCATGAAACCATGGTTCACGGCGTGGTCGAAGAGTGCGATAAGGTGGTCGTAGTAGTGGTCGACGTTGAGGATTACGATGGGCTTGACCACGATGTTGAGTTGTCGCCAGGTGAGTACTTCGGTCAGTTCCTCGAAGGTGCCGAGTCCTCCCGGCAGGGCCACAGTGGCTACCGATAGCTCTTGCATCTTGCTTTTGCGCTCATGCATGTCGGCGGTGCGGATAAGAGATGTTAGACGGTCGTAGTGCCATCCGTTGTCGACCATAAACTGCGGGATGATGCCCATCGCTTTGCCTCCGGCGTCGAGGCATCCGTCGCTTGCGGCGCGCATGAGTCCGCTGCGTCCGCCACCATTGATGCAACCGTAGCCGCGGCGAGCAATCTCTTGTCCGAGCTCTCTCGCCGCCGCCACGTATTTCTCATCCAAATCGGGACTTGAGGCACCGAAAACGCAGATGTATCCCTTATCCATAATTTTATTTCATTCTTAGTAGGATTTAAAAGAGACTGGTCTGAGTACCCGAAGGTTTGTTATCGGCCGGTTTGTCGCCAGCGTTGGGCCAATCAATGTTGTCGAGATTGTCGAGCATCGCCTGTCGCTCCGGTTGCGTTTGGGCGTGTTCGTGAGTCTCGTCGCTCTTCACTGCCAATTGAGCCTTGAGGCTGTTGATGGTAGAGTTGTTTTGTTCGAGCGATTGCCTTGCCCTTTCGAGCGATGTCGTGGCCTCGTCGAGTTGCTGTTTGAGTTGTTGCGCTTTCGTTTGCAGTTGCTCATTCTCGCGCAGGATGGCCTGTTGCTCGTTCTGTTGGTTGGCCAGTTGCTGCCGGCGTTCGTCGGCGTTGCGAGTAGCC
>JAFVDY010000148.1 GCA_017478265.1 Muribaculaceae bacterium
GAAGCTGTGTAGCGGTTCGAATTGCTCGTTAACCTCGGCGGCCGCGGCGGTGTCCAACTCACCCTCGAGAGTTACGAGGGCTTTATCTTCCAGTTGTTCAATCTTAGTAATCATTTCAGTAGGGGTGTTTATTTATTCGTTATTGATATGTTTATTGTCGATTTTTTTGATAAGCGTGAGTAGGTTTTTGCCGTCGATGCGCTCGTAGTTGATGGCATCCATGAGTTGGCGGACGAGGAAGATGCCTAGGCCGCCGATGGGCCGGTCCTCGAGCGCGAGCGTGGTGTCGGCTTTGAGAGCTTCGGTGGGGTCGAAAGCCGCACCGGAGTCGGTGATAATGAACCGTAGCGAGTCGTCGTCGGCGAGAGCGTGGATGTTGATAGTGCCCTCGACGTCGTCGGGGTAGGCGTAGTCGATAACGTTGACCACAGCCTCTTCGACGGCGAGCTTTATGTCGTGGGCTGTTGAGGAGTCGATGTTGAGTCGGTCGTTCACGTCCTTGATGAATTCGCCGAGAGCGGTGACCTCGCTGACGCGGTTTTTGAGCGTGAGTTCGGAGTCGAGTCGGTAGGATTCCTGCTGTGGAGTGTAGGCGATGGTGAGCATTGTGATGTCGTCGTTCTGCTCGGCGCCTTGCGCGAACTGTTGAACCGCTTTCACCACGTTGTCGGTGACTTCTTGTGCCGACTGGTTGCCGCAGAATGCGAGGACGTGCTCGAGTCGTTCGAGTCCGAAGAGGGTGTTGTCGAGCGCGCGCGCCTCCGTCACGCCGTCGGTGTAGAGGAAGAGCGTGTCGCCCGGCTGGAGGTAACATTCCTGCGCGGAGTAGTCGCAGTCGGCCATCACCCCGAGCGGCAAGTTGGCGTCGACGGTGAGCTGTCGGCATCCGTCGGCGTTGATGATGAAAGGCACGTCGTGTCCGGCGTTGCAGTATCTGAGCCGTCCTGTGGGGAGGTCGAGAATACCAATAAACATTGTGACAAACATGCACGATTTGTTGCCCTCGCTGGAGTAGATGTTGATGGCCCGCATGATGGTGCGCGGATTATTCTCACGCGCCGCCACGGTACGGAACAGCGAGTGAACCACGGCCATGAGCAGAGCCGAGGGCACTCCCTTTCCGCTTACGTCGCCGATGCAGAAGAACAGTTTCTCGTCGCGCACGAAGTGGTCGAACAGGTCTCCACCCACCTCGCGAGCCGCTTGCAGCAGACCCTTGACGTCGATGTCGTTTCGACTGATTTCGTTGTTGTGGGCGATAGGCAGCAGCTCTTGCTGAATGTTCTGCGCGATGCGCAATTCGCTGTCGATACGCGCTTTGGCGCGGTTGGTATCGGTTAGTTGTCGCGCGTTACGCATGAAGAGGTGAACGATGAACGCGAGCAGCCCCAATCCCAAGAGCATCATAATCCATACGTTGAATCGCATCTGCTTGAGTTCGCTGTATACCTCATTGTCGAAGCAGACGATCACCACTTGCCAGTGCGGCTTGCCTCGCAGGTTGGCGTAGAAGATGTCACCTTCTTTTCCTGTGGCGCTGGTAAATTCGATTACGTTGCATCGTCGGCTTTCGCTCTCGTGCTTGACAGTGGCGCTGTCGTTGATGAGTTTGATAGCTCGCCTCACGTCCTCGGTGTGTCCCTGTTCGGCGGGCGGTTCGGCAATCAGCTTCCCGTCCTCGGTGAGCAGGAAGACGAACGAGGAGGGGTAGATATGCCTCGCGTTGAGGGTATCGCCGAGCCATTTCAGCGATAGGTCGACCCCCATGACCCCCACGATTTCGCCTTTGGAGTCGTGAATAGGTAAGCCGCAAGTGGTAACGTATTGTCCACTACTGATGGAGTCGAGATAGGGGTCGCTCCAATAGCAAGTGTCCGACTCGACGGTACCGCGGTAGAAGTCGCGTTTAGTATAGTCGTGTCCTTTTTGTCCGGCCATTTGTCCGACGTATACAGAGTCGTCTTTCTCGTAGGCCCATGGCTCGTAGAGTCGTCCTTTTTCCGGGAACCGGTTGGGGGTGAAGGCGATACCACCGCCTATGATGTCGGCTTCGCTTTTCATCATCCAGAGAGCGACGTTGAACATCGAGTCGGGCTCGTTGATGTTTCGCTTCATGTCCCAGATGTGGTTGTAGATTGTTTTCTCGGTGGTGGAGAGAGTGCTCTTGGTGAGTATAGCTTTAAAGACCATTTCGGTTTCGGCATGCTTTTCGAGCGCGCTTTCAAAAAGATCTTTCGTGTAGTAGTATTGAGCCGCGGTGATTATTTCGAGCAGAGCGGCCGCCAAGAGGAAAATTACTACACCCAAGATGCCCGGGTGTGAGCTGAAATATGTCTTTAAACGCTTGAACATTGACCGGTTTTGTTGTTATGCGGTGGCAAAAGTAGCTATTTTTATGTAATCGGCCAAAAAGCTCGGGATTTTTTTTCTTTTAAGCGGACGTTATAACGGTGGCCTGTGTTGCCCGGGCTAGTGGTAGAACACGGCGCAGAGCAGCGTCAGGCGCGGCGGCAGTCGGCGCGGGTCGTGGCTCCATGCCATCTCAATGCCTAGCAGTTCGCGGCACGTGCGTTCGAGGTCGAATCCGTAGGCCTCGAGCGAGGGTCGCACGCGCTCGGGATGTCGGCACGGCAGTCCGTGCTCGCGCGTACATGGCTCGTTGCCGCAGTAGTAGCAGCTACCGGCGAAGCCCATCGCCAGTCCGTCGCGCTCTCGCTCGAGTTCCAGCACACGCCGGTTGAGGCGCTCAATCTCGGGTCGCATCAGCGCCATGGCACCCGCGAGCGGTTGCTCCACGCAGTCGGGCGTAATCACACATGCCATCAGCGTTGCCCGGGTGTAGGCGCGCAAGCGGGCCTCGAGCGCCACGTCCAGCGGCGGACAGCACCATCGTCGCTCATAGTTGCCGCACTCGCGGCATAACGCGGCGAAGCGCGCCACATCGCGATATTGCTCGATGTAGTGGCGCGCCTCGATGGTTATCTCGTGATTGACTGCCGTGTAAGCCTTATTTCTTGTCACAGCCGCCCTGCGCGCTCTTGCACGCCTCATCACATTTCTTGCAGTTGCCGCACTTGTCGCCCCCGCAGTCGCCACAGGGTTCCTTGGGCGCGTTGGCCTTCTTCTTGCAATCCTTGCAGTGCTGCTTGGCGGGAGCGGCTGCTTTGTCGCAGTGAGCGGGAGCCTGCTTGTCGCACTTGGCTGCACCCTTGTCGCATTTGGCTGCACCCTTGTCGCACTTTGCTGCCTGCTTGTCGCACTTGCCAGCGGCCTGTTTGTCGCACTTGGCTGCTGCTTGCTTGTCGCACTTGGCGGGAGCGGCCTGTTTGTCGCACTGTTCCACCTTTTTGCCCTGGTTGCAGCAAGCGGCGGTTTTGGTCTCGTTGTTGTCGGTAGCGGCAGTGGCGCTCAGGGCTACTGCTACGGTGGCTACCAGCATAAGCATCAATTTCTTCATCGTTGTTCTATTTAGTTAAAATTTTACAATTTCGCGTCTAAAGCGCCACAAAGGTAATATTTAATTCTAAAAACCGCCAAAAAATTACATTTTTTTAAGTAAAATGTTACGTAGCGTAACTTGTTTTTTGTGGGAAGGGAATCGGCCTTCGGCCGGCATTGGCGGGCGGCAACGGTGGGGAAAGCGCCGGAGGCGCTTGGGAGTTCAGGCAGGCGGCAAGGGCGCAGCCCGCAGCCCCTGTATGGTGGGTGTCAGGCGTTGGCGGCACCCGGTCGACGCATGCGTCGACCCTACACGCGCCCTGGCGCGCTTAAACGAGGAACGAGTAACGGGAGAAGTGGTGACGGAATTGTGGTTGCGGCGGGGTGGTGGGCGGGGTAACTTTGCGGCAAAAAAATCTTGACTATGACGAACACAAACAGCAATCAAAACACAAACAGCAGTCAGAGCATAAAAAATGCGCAAGGCGCGGAGCCGAGCGCGCAGGCCGGTGGCGTGGCGCTCGCCGAAGGTTCGGCCGAGCTGGCGGCACTGATGCAACTTCCGGTGGAGGAGGTGGCGGCGGAGAACGCGCGCAGGTTGGCGCGCGCTCAAGCGCCCTACGATCCGCTCACGGGCGAGGGTTGCTACGGCGAGCGCGAGCTTATGGCTGTGTCGGGCTACGATACGCCGCTCTATCTGCCGTCGGCGCTGGTGTCGGCGTTGGGCCGCGAGGCGGTGGAGGCCGGCGGCGAGAGCCTTAAGCGCGAGCGCATAAAGTACGACTTTGAATACTGGTGCGCCACGTGCACAACCATTGTCAACAAGCTCACGTCGCGTCTAGAGCCGCTGGTGCCCAACGTGCCGCAGCGTCGGCTAATTGCGGTGATGGAGGGGGCGCGTCAGGCTGGCGAGCCGGTGCGCGTGCTGCTGCTTAAGGCGCGGCAGTGGGGCGGCTCTACGCTGGTGCAGCTCTATATGGCGTGGCTGCAGCTGGTGGTGCGCGCCAACTGGAACAGCGTGATTATCGGCCACTTGCGTCAGAGCGCTGCCGCCATCAAGGGGATGTACACGCGGTTGCTGTCGCGCTACCCCCGCGAGATGTCGGGCGGCGAGCGGCCGCGCTTTGAGTCGTTTGAGGGTGCTGCGAATGTCAACCGTCTGATGCCGAGCGACTCGCTGGTGATAATCGGCAGCGCGCTGAGCGAGGATGCCGTGCGCGGCTACGACCTCAAGCTCGCCCACCTGAGCGAGGTGGCGTTCTGGAAGCAGAGCACGATGCACCGTCCCGAGGACGTGATACGCGCGGTGATGGGCACTGTGCCGCGGTTGCGCGACACGGTGGTGGTGATGGAGAGCACCGCCGACGGCGTGGGTTCGTTTTTCCACACCCAATGGACGCAGGCCATCACGGGCTTGACGGGCTACACGCCGCTGTTTGTGCCGTGGCACGAGATAGAGATTTACCGCGAGCCGGTGGCCGACGTGGCGGCACTGTGGCGCTCGCTCGACGCCTACGAGTACGGGCTATGGCAGCAGGGTCTGACGCTCGAGCAGATCAACTGGTATCACAACAAGCGCCGCGAGTATAGCGACCTGCGTCAGATGCACGCCGAGTTCCCCGGCACGGCGGCCGAGGCGTTCAGCACGTCGGGCTTCGACGTGTTTGCGCTCGACGCCATCGAGCGTCTGCGCGACCGATGCCACGCACCGCTGTGGCGCGGCGAGATAGTGGGCGAGCGGCGCAGTCTGCGCTCGACGCTGGTGGAGAACAGCAACGGCCTGCTGAGCATCTGGGCGATGCCGGAGCCGTCGGAGCACACCGACGAGCCCAGCAGCTTCCGCTACGTGGTGACGGTGGACATAGGCGGCCGCAGCGCGCAGAGCGACTACAGCGTGATATGCGTCGTCGACCGCTTCAGCCACTACGGTATGCCCGAGGTGGTGGCGCAGTGGCGCGGACATATCGATCACGACCTGCTGGCATGGAAGGCGGCGCAGCTCGGCGCGATGTACGGCCGCGCCAAGCTCGCCATCGAGAGCAACACGCTCGAGACACACTGCAACGCGGGCATAGACGGCAAGGCGCTCATGCGCGAGGTGGCGAACGCCTACGGCAGCCGCTTCTACTTCCGGGCAATGTACGACCCGCTTGCCGACACGCCGGCCAAGCCGGGGGTGCACACCAATGTGCGGACCAAGAATGAGATGATAATGAAACTGGTGGCGCGTGTGCGCGACGCTACCTACGTTGAGCACGACTCTATGGCGCTCGACGAGATGGCCACCTACTATCAGCCGGCGGGAAAGAAGGGGTTTGAGGCGCGGCCGGGCAAGCACGACGATATACTGATGACGCGCGCCATAGCTATGCTGGTGCTCGACGAGAGCGGTGAGCGCGCCGAGCGTACCCGGCGCAACGAGACGGTTCCCTTCTTCTGCCCCTGGAAATGATTTAAGTGGGGGGGCGGGGCGGGAAGAGAAATCGGCCTTTGGCCGGCATTGGCGGGCGGCAACGGCGGGCGGTGGGTTGGTGTAGGGGCGACGCATGCGTCGCCCGAGTGTAGCATGGTGGCGACTGCTTCGCAGTCGGCATGAGCGGGCACTGATTGGGGTCGCCCGTCGGGCGACGATGGGCGTAGATGCACTAACCCCACCCTGCGTCGCTGTCGCTCCTTAGGGTGGGGTTATTAAAAGGGTCCGGCCTTCGGCCGGCATTGGCGGGCGGGTTGTCGGCCGTGTCGGGCGAGTCTGACGGGTCGGCCGTGTCGGGCGGCACCCGGTCGACGCATGCGTCGACCCTACAAGCGCCCTGTCGCGTCGCTACTTCACGTCCACTCGGAGGCTACTTGAAGTAGCGGTCGAGCAGGCCCTGGAAGCCGCGGCCGTGGCGCGCCTCGTCGCGTGCCATCTCGTGTACGGAGTCGTGGATGGCGTCGAGGTTGAGCTGTTTTGCCTTCTTGGCGATGCGGAACTTATCCTCGCATGCTCCGTTCTCGGCTGCGATGCGCTTCTCGAGGTTGGTCTTGGTGTCCCACACGATTTCGCCCAGCAGTTCGGCGAAACGCGACGCGTGATCGGCCTCTTCCATGGCGTACTGGCGGAAGGCGGCGGCAATCTCGGGGTAGCCCTCGCGGTCGGCCTGACGCGCCATCGCCAGATACTGTCCCACCTCGCTGCACTCGCCCGAGAAGTGGGCGCGGAGTCCCTCGAGGATCTCCGGGTCGACGCCCTTGGCGACACCCAGCTCATGTTCGGCGGCATAGTTCAGTTTGTTCTCTTCCAGCTCTTTAAACTTGGAAGCGGGTACTTTACATTGTGGACATTTTTCGGGAGGGGTATCGCCCTCGTGCACGTAGCCACATACGGTGCAAATCCATTTCTTTGCCATAGTTTACAATAGTTAGAATGATAGTAAGTAATTAAAATTTTGCGCAAAGATACGGCATCCGCGCCGCATTACCAAACAAATTTCCATAATAATTGTGAAAATGGCGCTACGCCTGCTCGTGCGGGAAGTAGAGGGGGGTGAGGGCGGCGAGGTGGCGGGCGGCGCTGTAGCGGGCGCGCGCGGCGGTGGCGCCGGTTCTGGTGGGCGAGAGCTTCCCCGGCGTCTACCTGGAGCA
>JAFVDY010000149.1 GCA_017478265.1 Muribaculaceae bacterium
AGTAAAGTGGTTAACCTGATCATTTAACATTGTAAACAACTCTGATAATGTGGGATATAAAATGACATCATACCCCGGATGATAGTAACCTGATTTAGCAGCGATATATGCGCTTAAAATTTTAGCATCAAACTCAAGATTCACACCATCTCTATCATTTTGCAGATAAAAAATTGATATGCATGGATAAACTCTTCTATAAGAGCTGAATAGCGGATGCCTAGATGTCTTGGGCTATTGTTATAGATAATCACCATTTTATTAGGATCAAACAGAGCATCGCCCTCATCACCTAAAGAACCAAAAGAAAATGATATAGAAACATTTAAATCACCATCCAAGCGATCATAAATATCTCTCATCAGTTCATTTTCATCAACAAATCGCTTGAATTCCAACCAATTAGTCTTCTCTTGTTCTGTCATTCCTACAGTGTCGCAATAGACTATCATTCCGGAGGGGTCGGTGTAGCGTAGGGGGTTGTTGAGGCAGTAGGAGTAGCGGTTGAGGTTTTGGGTGAAGTCGGGGGCTTGGACTTCGGGGTCGGGGCTGAGGAAGCGGGCTGTGAGGGGTTCGTAAAGGCGGGCGTTCATGTTGATTAGGCCGAAGTGTTGCAGGTGCTCGTGTCCGGTGAAGCCCCGCTCGAGCAGCAGCTCGGGTTGCTCGTCGCGGCTGAGCAGGCATCCGCTCTCGTCGTCGACGATATTGCCCCACGGGTCGAAGCTCACGTTTTGCAACGTGTGGCCGGTGCTGTCGGTCACCGCCACTATGCTTCCTTGATTGTCGCGCACCACGTAGTACAGTCGCCAGTCGTCGCCCGTGGCCGTCGGGCCGTCGCTCAGCCGCATCAGCGCCGCCGAAGTCACGTTACCGTATTGATTATAAGTGTACACCATTTGTTTTTTTGTGTATTCGATTTATTTTAGCAAATGCGGCGGCAAGTTTTGATCCAATCGAATTTTCCGAAGAACTAAAACAACAAGAAGAGCTATTATGCCATAACCTATAGCGCCGATAAAAAACAGTAAATAATAATCATACATATAGCTATAGAATGATTCCTTATGACGACGTAACTCACAACGCTGGTAGTGACATATCTTATCGAGCGTTAGAGACTCAAATTCTAAGGCTTCCTTATTTGTCAAACTTTTATAAGTGTTATAAATTGATATTTCCAAAGGTTCACGTTCTGTTGCTTTATAGACAAAAACATTGACAACCACTTTATTATCCGGTAAGTAGATGTCGCAAAAGTGGTGACGATAATACCAATTGACTACAGTATCCTCTTTCTCCTGAGAATCGTCTATATTATAGATTGAATTATTTTTATAATATTGAGTAGATTCCTTCAATGATTCGCGTATTGAATCAAATAGCACAACAAAATGATCACTATCAATGTCCCTTAATTCGTAAATTCTTGCTCCAAGAGGAGGCCGACTATAAAACAATTCGTTTTTTGAACGTAAATCGCTAACTTTAGCCCACATTATTAAATGCGTAGTAAGCCAGCAACCAAAAAACAATACTATGAGTAACATTAGTGCGTATTCCAACTTTGTCCAACGCTTACGAGAGAAATGTTTACTCATGAGGTACACGGCAAGAGTAGCAGGGAAAAGAATAGACAGGGCTATAAATAGATTTAATAGCACATACGACTCATGGTCATGTAAATAATAGAATGTCGCATAAATATCATGATTGTATGAATGGTATTCAATTGTTGATTCGGGTAATAATACCATCGCCCAGATAAATCCATGAACGAGAAATATCACCCATCCTATCATCACTATTATCCTATATCCTCTCATATTTATCTTGTTAGATTAAACATAAGAAATAAAAGATTCGTATTTTTGGCCGGTGGTTATCGTCGGGAAAACAGCCACAGCCGGCGGTGACGCTACCGCCACGCGAGGCTGCGCCACCACCTCGCGCGCCACGCGGTTGCCCGCAGCGTCGTAGCCATAGCGAAACACAACCTCGCTTCGCGCTTCTGTTACCGACAAAACAAAGAACCCCAAGACTATCGCACTGATGTTGAGATGCAAAATCCTCAAGCAATATCGGATAGGAATTGATATATATGAATATTTCATATTGATTCTGTTATTTAGGTTTGTTTTTCAACCGCAAATTTACATCAAAATCCGCCAATAAACAAATATTATTACTCAAAGTTTCTCGTCCACCAGTAAACTATTGGTTGCGGCCACGAAGTCGCGGGGCGGGAGGTTCCAGGGGAGCCAGTGGATGGTGTGGCCCCGGCGCTCCATGCCTCGGAACCAGGTCATCTGTCGCTTGGCAAACTGATGGATAGCGGTTTCGAGACGGGTGAACATCTCGTCGTAGGTTAGTCGGCCTACTACGTGCAGCGTGAGGAATTTGTATTCCAAGCCGTAGTAAATCAGGTCGTCGGGAGCTATACCGCTGTCGAGCAGATGGCGCACCTCGTCGATCATTCCGGCGTCGAGGCGCGCTTTCAGTCGCTCGGTGATTCGCCGCCGCCGTGTGTCGCGGTCGATGTCGATGCCTATGAGCAGGGCGTCCTGCTCGGGGTGCGGCTCGGTGAGCGCCTTGAGGTGGGGGTGGCGGTGGTAGTAGAGCGCGATCTCGAGTGCTCGCGTGGCGCGTTGCACGGTGTCGATGTCGCTATTGTTGCGCAGCGTCTTGTACTGCCGCAGCAGGGCGGTGAGCTCGTCGAGGCTCTTGCCCTCGAGCGAGGCGCGCAGCTGCGGGTCGCGCGGCACGGGCGGCAGGGCGATGCCGTTGAGTACACTCTCGATGTAGAGCCCCGTGCCGCCGCACACTATCACCTGCTTGCCGCGGCGCTCGATGTCGGCCCGCACGGTGGCGAAGTCGCGCAGATACTCGTAGAGGTTGTACTTATAGCCGGCGGGACAGATGTCAATCATGTGGTATGGCACGTCGCCGTACTCGTCGAGATCCTTGCCCGTGCCCAGATCCATGCCGCGGTAGATCTGCCGTGAGTCGGCGCTGATGATTTCAGCATCGAGCGCTTTGGCCAGCGCTACCGCTTTGGCCGTTTTTCCACTCGCGGTGGGTCCCGTTATCACTATCAGTGCCATGATGTCAGCGTCGGTTGAATTTACTGTCGAGAAAATCGAGCATGTGTTGATATAGCCACAGGCGTATGTCGCATCCGTTGATGCTGTGATTCATGTTGGGGTAGACCATGAGGTCGAACTGTTTGCCCAGCTGCTGGAGCCGCGAGATGTATTGCATTGAGTTGACGATGCGCACATTGTCGTCGGCGCTGCCGAACATGAGCAGCAGGTCGCCCCGCAACCGGTCGGCGAGGTCGAGCGGCGCGTGGTTATAGCCGGCGGCGTTTTGTTGGGGCGTGAGCATAAAGCGCTCGGTGTAGATGGTGTCGTAGAAGCGCCACGACGTCACCGGCGCTATCGCCACTCCGGCGGTGAAGGGTGACTCGGGATGCGACATACACATCAGCGCCTCGAAGCCGCCGTAGCTCCAGCCGTAGATGGCGATGCGCTCGGGGTCGATGTAGGGTAGGGTGGCGAGGTGGCGTCCTATGGCCACTTGGTCGTCGGTCTCGTAGCGCCCGATGTTCTTATACACCGTCTTGAGAAACTCCTTGCCGCGGCAGCCGGTGCCTCGTCCGTCGAAGCAAACCACCACATAGCCTTGCATGGCGTAGTACTCCTCAAAGTCGATTTTCCAGCTGTTGAGCACCTCTTGCGAGCCCGGTCCGCCGTATTGCACTTGCAGGCAGGGGTATCGCTTCGCGGGGTCGAAGTCGCGCGGCTTGATTATGTAGCCGTTGAGCTTATAGCCGTTGATGTCGAGCGTGAGAAATTCGCGCTTGGGCACGTCGGGGCTGAGGTAGCGTTCGGCGTATTGCTCGTTTTGCTCGAGCTGTCGCAGCAGCTTGCCATCGGGTGCCGAGTGCACGCTGTAGCGGTTGGGGGTGGCGGCGTCGCTATAGTTGAGAATGAAGTACTTGAAGTCGCCGCTGAAGATGGTGCGGCTCGTGCCGGTGGCGGGCGAGAGCAGGCTGACGCGTCCGCGTCGGTCGATGCGGCGCACCACGCGCTCCAGCGGCCCGTTGCTCGACTGGAGATAGAAGTTGCCCGTGGCGGCATCGTAGCCGTAGAAGGCGGTCACCTCCCACTGGCCGCGGGTGAGTTGCGCCATTTGGTGTCCGTCGGCGCTTGAGTGCTTATAGAGGTGGGTGAAGCCGTCGCGGTTGCTCAGCAGCACGAAGAAGGTGTCGTAGAAGCGCACACCGGTCACAACATCGTTGTCAATCCAGATGTCGCTCGTCTCGTGATAGAGGGTCGAGAGCTCGCCGCCCGCTTTCCACTCGTAGATGTGCATATCGTTCTGGTCGCGGTTGAGGTGGACTAACATCAGTCGCGAGCCGCAGTAGTCGATAGATGGAACGTACTCGTCGCGGGCGAAGTCGTGGCGCTCGCTCGTGCCGTCGGCAAGGCGATAGCGCACCACCGAAGCCAGCGAGTTCTCCTCGCCCGCCGCCGGATATTTATAATCGAAACGTCCGGGGTGGATGGCTCGTGAGCTGTCGGGCCGGCAGGCGCCTTGATACAGCTCCATCGAGCACATTGGCACTTGGCTCTCGTCCCAGCGGATGAACGACAGCTCGTCGCTCGCGGGCGACCAACGCAGCGAGTTGAGGATGCCGAACTCCTCCTGATACACCCAGTCGGGCACACCGTAGATTATGCTGTTTTTCTCGCCATCGGTTGTTACGCGCGTCAATATGCCGCTATCGAGATGCTTGATATACACGTTGTTGTCCTTGACGAACGCCACCTTCTTGCCATCTGGCGAGAGCGTGGCGATTTCCTCGCCTCCGGCATCGGTGAGGCGAGTGACGGTGCCCGTGGTAAGGTCGGCCACGGCATAGTCGGCGCTGAAGGAGTAGCGATAGATGGGCGTCTCGTTGCTCCACAGCAGCACCCGCTTGGCGTCGTCGCTAATCTCGTAGCCGTCCCAAGTGCCGGCCACGGCGCCACGCAACCGCTTGTTGTCGAGCACGATAGCGGTGTCGGCGGTCGAGGCGAACGACGAGCGCGTGATTTGCGTGCCGTCGGCGCTTAGCTGATAGTAGTAACTGCCCGACTTGGCGGGCTGCATCGACTTAAGCCCGCGTGGGCGAGCCGGAGCGAGCACAAAGTCGCCGAGCGTGTAGTCGCCCGCCAACGCTGTGCCGGTGGTGAGCGTCAGGAGCGTCAGTAAAATCGCTGTTTTAATACTTAAGTTCATAGTAAAAATGCATTATTTACAATGCAAAAGTAGCTTTTTTGCGTAAAAACTCAAAAAAAATCACCTTTTTTCTTGCCGATTAGAATTATTCTGTGTAATTTTGCGGTAGAAAAGTTTAAAATTATTATTTATTAACGCTAAAAACGAACGAATATGAATCCAACTCCAACCCTATCGTTTATGGAGGCGATCAAGAAAGTGTTCGCCAACTATGCCAACTTCAACGGCCGTGCTCGCCGTAGCGAGTTCTGGTGGTGGTATCTGTGTGCAGGTATTGTGAATTTCATTTTATATTTGCCTATACAGATTCTTACGGCAAAGAAAGCTGCGATTACCGAGCAACTCACACAGCAGGCACTTAACGGCGACATGTCTTGGACGGAAATTGAGGCTCAAGCCAATGCTCAAGATCCAACCACAATGATTTGGATTTTCGGCATCATCTATCTTATCGTAGGCATTGCGTTGTTTATCCCCACTTTGGCGGCCGGCGTTCGCCGCTTGCACGACGTGGGCAAGAGCGGTCACCTGTGGTGGCTGATTCTCGCTTGCGGTGTCGGCGTATTGGTGCCCCTTATCATGTGTATCCCCGACGGACAGCCGCACCCCAACCAGTACGGCCCGTCGCCCAAGTTCCCTGACGCTCAACCGGCGGCTCAACCATTCGGCCCGCAACCCATGGGACCTCAACCCATGCAAGGCTACGGCCAGCCAATGCAACGCTAATCGCGGCATACACCTAAAAATATCGACAGGTGCCTCATCAAGTGGGGCACCTGTCCTTTAGTAGGCCTTTCGGCTCAAGAAAAGAATCAGCATCTTACATCTTCCATCTTCCATCTTCCATCGAAGCGATTCGATCGGCAAGATAAGGGTATTCGGCCACAAGATTGCGCAGCACGGCGTCGGTGTCGGCGTTGAAGCGGTCCACTATGTCGCGGTTGTTGCTCATGGGGCGGTGTTGCAGGCGCTTCGCCACTCGCTCGCAGCGGGCTATGGCTTGTGTGGCGCGGTCGTCGTAGTAGGTGGCTTGAAACGTTTGCCAGGTGTATTCAATGGCCACGTCGCTCGGGTGCACCATGTCGGCGGCGTAGAAGCGGTAGTCACGTAGGTCGTCAATCAGAATTTCGTAGGCCGGGAAATAGCTCAGGCGCTTGTCGCGGTCGGCGGCGGTAAGGTTGGCTACCGCCACTCGCAGCGTGGCCTTGCTCAGCGAGTTGAGCTCGAGTCCGTCGGCAATGTGGCGGATGGGGCTGATGGTGAAAATCACCCGCAGCTGCGGGTTGAACTCCCACAGCCTCGCCAAGGCGGGCGCGAGCGCGCGCTCAATCTCGGCGGTGCCGGCCGGTTCGCGCGTGAACTCTTGCCCGGGTAGCTTGTGGCAGTTCGCCACCACCTCGCCCGTGGTCTTGAGACGGTACACAACGGCTGTGCCCAGAGTGATGATGAGCGCCCGGCATTGGCGCAGGTGATTGTGGGCGGCGCTGATTTGCGCGTTCATCTTCTCGAGCGTGGCTTGCTTCGACTTCATCGAGAAGCGCGAGTGGAAAGCGAAGCTGTTCCACACACCGCCGTGCTCAAACAGGTCGATGCCCGCCACCGGTTCGCAGTCGATAATGCGGTGGATGGCGGTGGCGATGCTCATCGGGTTGTAGAGCGTCCCCATAGGGTTGACCATGGCGTCGACCATGGCGGTGCGCAGTTTCGCCCCTATATTGTCGGAGAAGCATGAGCCGAGCAGCATCAGCTTGTGGCTGTGCTGCAACGGTTCGCGGCTTGCCCGCGTCTTTATCGTGGTTCTGAAATCCATAGCTGATTACGGGCGCAGTTGGGTGGTGACACTGCGGGTGCCGCAGTAGAAGGCGCGGGCCTTGATTACGGCGGGCTTGCCGGCGAGCTTGAACGGCTCGGTGTAGAGAGGCGAGGCGGTGGTGGGCTCGCTACCGTCCAGCGTGTAGCGGATGGAGACAGCGGGGTAGGGCGCGTTCATCCGCACCAGTCCGCCCTCCACGTTGATGCCGGGCTGCGGCAGGTGGAAGTTGTAGCCCTTTGCCTTGAAGAGCGGAAGCTCCTTGGCGCCAATCTTGAGGTTGTAGGCGGCACGGGCGGCATCGTCGGTCGCGCCGTAGGCGTTCCAGCCGCGTTCCACCAGTCCCAGCACCTTGGGCAGAATGTAGTATTCCACTTGCGGCCAGTTGCGCAGTGTCTCGCCGAAGAGTTGCGCCTGAATGCCGAGCGTGCGCGCTCGCGTGGCGGGATTGTCGATGGCGGGAATGGGTTGCCACGAGTCAAACTCGTTGACGGCGCCACTCCAGTGCAGTCCCGGCTCGTATTGGTGCCACGTGTAGCCCATGTCCACATAATATTGGTGGCTGCATGAGAGGATGAGCGGATAGCCGGCGGAGGCAAGTTCTGCGGAAAGGCCGGCACGGCTGCCGAGCGTGTTCCACACGTTGACGCCGGCCACGCGAGGTGCCACCTCGCTGTTGAACGCCGCGTCGTGGTTCATCGCTATCTCTTGCCATCCCTCGATGGCAATCTTACGCTTGGCGAGCAACTCGCTCACCCGCTTGATATAGTATTCGCTCACTCCGTGGCTGTCCTTGATGCCCTTGGCACTCATGAGCGAGGCCACGGCGGGCGAGCCGGCCCACGCGTCCTTGGCCACCTCGTCGCCTCCCAGGTGAACGATGTCGAGCTTGAGCCCCGCTTTCTTATACATCTTGGCGAGCTCTTCCACCACCTTGTCGATGAAGGCGTAGGTGCCTTCAAGAGCGGGGTTGAGCACGTTGCCGCGATAGCTTTGCACCGAGGCGTAGTCGCGTTTGTCCTGCGGGTCGACCAGCTGGTAGCGCTGCGCCTCAGCCAGGTTGCCGCCGTCGCGGTAGTCGTTGTAGCGGGCGGTCATCGCCACTATGGCGGCGCGGGCGTGTCCCGGCGTTTCAATCTCGGGTATTACCTTGATGCCGGCGGCGTGGGCGTATTTAAGGAACTCGATGAACTGTTGGCGCGTCAGGTAGCCGTTGGCGCTTTGGCTCAAGTCGTTGGGATTGCCGTTGCCGTCGAAGATTTGTGCCAGAAAGTTGTTCTCGGTGGTGGTGCAACCGCGCCGCGAGGCAATCTGCGTGAGCTCCGGCAGGTCGGGTATTTCGAGGCGCCAAGCCTCGTCGTCGGTGAAGTGGAATTGCAGGCGGTTGATTTTGTAATAGCCCAGAATATCAACCAGTTTCTTGAGGTGGTCGAGGTCGAAGAAGTTGCGCGCTATGTCCATCATAAATCCGCGGTATTGCATATCGGGGTAATCGGATATTACGGCGTGGGGCAGAGTGCGGCCCGTGCTGTGGTCGATTGCGGCAATCAGCGTCTTTGCGCCGTTGAGCACTCCGTCCTCTGTTGCCGAGGTGATGCGTGCCGCGTTGTCGTCGACGGTTAGCACATAATATCCCTCGGGGTGCTGCCGCAGTTTGCGGTCAATCTTCATCTCAATCACGAAGTCTTGCCCCGCGCTTGAGTAGATGCCACGCTCTTGCAGCTTGTCGCGCAGATACTTTTTGGCGCGGTTGGTGCCCATTGCGCGGGTCTTGATGCTCACCAGCGAGGGGATGACAACCGTCTTGCCGGAGGGGTCGATCACCACATTCTTAGGCGAGGGGAAGATGTCGTAGGGCGTGCCGGAGTAGGCGCTGTGAGGTGGGTTAATTTTGCTGTTGAAGGCGTACACGTATTTGCCGTCGGGATAGTCGTCTCGCGTGATCCATTGTCCCGGTGTGTCGAGCGGCGCGATGTCGATTTTGACAGCTATGGGGCTGTCGATAGCGTCACCTATCACTATGTGGCCGCCCATCGGCACATAGCTGATGTTGACCATCGTGCCTTTCATCATCAGGTCGATCACCAAGCTGTCGCCGGCGCCAAGCGCGCGATAGCGCGAGTTGGGGCGCACGCGGTAGTAGGTGGTGGAGATTTCCTCTACGTCCACCGGGCACGTGGCAGGCACCGTCACGGCACGTGAGAATTGGTTGAAGTAGAACGTCCAGTCGCTGCCCAGAGGCGCGCCGGCCACGTTTTTCAATATCAGTCGCGAACTGTAATGGCCCTTAACGGCCTCGTTGCGGCCCATCTCCCATCTGGCGGCCAGCGGTGAGCGCTGCGCGTTCATCGTCAGCGCCATCAGCGCCACGGCAAGGGTAATAATCGTTTTCTTTATCATAATCGTAGTGAATATTTAATTTCTTGTGTTATAATCTCATATATCGCCGCGGGAGCGGCCGCGCGTCACAGCACGGCTATTTTCCCTGAGTGGCAAGCAAGCGTCGTTTAAAGGCGAGTGCTATATTCTTTTTAGCGAAGTCGTTTAGGCCACGAAATGTCGTTTGTCGTTTTAAGTCGTCAAGCGAACGGGTAAGTAATAATTTGGCCAGACATTCGTCGGCAAAGGAGTTGGAGACAACATCCACACCGTCAAAATCGAGAACAACTTTCTCGCCGCCGTCGATGAGCGGAAGCAAATCGTCTCTTACGCTTGCTCCCAGCATACGCGTACCTAAATTCTCTCCGTATCTGTTAAACTTAAATTCAACCATAGCATAAGTCTTAACCTTAAAAAGATTTACAATATGGGAGTAAACTCGATGAATATTATCTTCATCGAACATCTCGATTGTAGGAGTTTCTCCTTCATTCCCGAAATATTTAA
>JAFVDY010000150.1 GCA_017478265.1 Muribaculaceae bacterium
TGTATCTTGTATATCTTTCTTCATCTGAATTGTTAAAATCGAGTGGTGGAAACAATTTCCGCACTATCACGCCGCAAAGTTACGAAATTATCGCTATATGCCCAAACTTAGCCTTACTTTTCTGTAATTTTCTCAACAAACGCATAATAACGCTAATGTACATGAATCGTAGCGATAATCCATGTACATTAGTGTGTTGAATTCCCGTCGCGGGGCGAGGGATATGGTGTTACCAAGCAAACATGGGCCGATCGGCCATCATGGCGTTCACCTTCTCGCGAACTGCCGCGATAGTCGGCTCGTGCTCGGGATTGCTCAGCACGGTGTCGATGAGTTCCACTATTTCGCCCATCAAATCTTCCTTTACGCCGCGGGTGGTGATGGCGGGTGTGCCAAGTCGAAGGCCGGAGGTCTGGAACGCCGAGCGGTCGTCGAAGGGCACCATGTTCTTGTTGGCGGTGATATCGGCATCTACCAGCGCTTTCTCAGCCACCTTGCCGGTGAGTTCAGGATACTTCGTGCGCAAGTCCACCAGGATGCAGTGGTTGTCGGTGCCGCCGCTGCATATCTTGTAGCCCTTGTCGCTCAGTGCTTGCGCCATCGCTTGCGCGTTCTTCTTCACTTGCAGCTGATAGTCGCTGAACTCCGGCTTAAGCGCCTCGCCGAACGCTACCGCTTTGGCGGCGATAACGTGCATCAGCGGCCCGCCTTGCACACCGGGGAACACTGCCGAGTCGAGCAACGACGACATCTTGCGTATCACGCCCTTCTTCGTCGCTTTACCCCACGGATTGTCGAAGTCTTTGCCAAGCAGAATGATGCCGCCGCGAGGGCCGCGCAAGGTCTTGTGAGTGGTCGAGGTTACTATATGGGCATACCGCAACGGATTCTCGAGCAGCCCCGCGGCGATAAGTCCTGCCGGGTGAGCCATGTCCACCATGAGCAACGCCCCCACCTCGTCGGCAATCTTGCGCATGCGGGCGTAGTCCCACTCGCGGCTGTAGGCGCTTGCTCCGCCGATGATGAGCTTCGGTTTCTCGCGGCGAGCCACTTCTTCCATCATGTCGTAGTCAACCAAGCCAGTGGTGGCGTCGACGTTGTACTCCACTTGGTTGAACACCAATCCCGAGAAGTTGACGGGGCTGCCGTGCGACAGGTGGCCGCCATGCGCCAGGTTCAGACCCATAAAGGTGTCGCCCGGTTGCATCACTGCCATAAACACTGCCATGTTGGCTTGAGCGCCGCTGTGGGGCTGAACGTTAACCCACTCGGCGCCGAACAGCTCTTTCAGACGCTCGCGGGCAAGTTCCTCGGCCTCGTCCACACATTGGCAGCCGCCATAGTAGCGATGACCGGGATAACCCTCGGCATATTTGTTGGTAAGGCAACTGCCCATTGCTCTCATCACTTCGTCGCTCACGAAGTTCTCGCTGGCAATCAGTTCGATGCCGCGTTGCTGGCGCTGATGTTCGCGCTCGATAATGTCAAATAGAAGGTTGTCCATTGATAATCGTTTTATTTTTGAGGTAATTGAATCGTTCTCTTAATTGATGAAGTTGACGCTCACTCCAAACTGGAACCGGCCTGGATTAAGCGGGTAGTGAGGAATGGCGAAGTAGTTGTTGCCGCCCACTATGCCCTTGTTGACGTGCGTGTAGCTTACAAAGAACGACGCCTGCTTAAGCCTGAAGTTGGCATACACGTTTGCCATCGCGAAGTTGCCGCACTTCATCTCGCGCTGGTTGTGAAACGCCATGGTGGCGGGATTGTAGCCCGGTGCGTAGTACGACGTGTAATAGTTGCAGTCCAAGCCTATTTGCACGTGTAGTACTCGCGCGATGCGGAATTGAGCGTACAGGTTGCTGTAGAGCGAGAATGCGGGCAGGGCTATCACCTTGTCGTTGCTCGTGGTTTGGTATGCGAGCTTATTGTCGAAGTGCAGCGCGCGCCAGTGCAGTCGCTGGTCGAGCGTCACGCTCAGGATATGCACTGCCGGCGAGTGTTGCTCGGGTACGGCTTCTGTGTTGAAATACACATGGTTTTTGAGCGTCTCGTAGGCTACGTTGATGGTCGTGCCGGAGTGAGGTATCACCAGCTCGCCGCCCACGCGAAAGCGCTGCTCCTTCGAGAAATCGTTGTCCCAAGCGTAGTGGTTGCTCACGTATTGCTTGAGCAGATATGGTGCCGCGAGATTCTTGAAGTAGCCGAAACCGCGTATGGTCACGCTGTCGCGTCCCAGCTTGAATCGAGTGGCGATATTGCCGCCAACGTCAATGTCGCCCGCCACATCGCCCACGATGCCGAAACGGGCCTGCACGTCGTAGGTCAACAGCGAGCCGTGATGCTTCGTCAACTCGCCGCCTATCCACAGCAGGTTTTGCGACTTGCTGCCGGGCACGCTCACCGGCAACGCGTCAAGCCCCTCGGGCAACGTCTTTCCGCTCACCGTATCCTCCACCTGCACATAGCGTCGCCACTCGTGGGTGGCAAACACCGCGAATCCGAATTTGGCGTATTTGTTGAAGCCCTCAAGCAGACTTACGCCAAGAGTATTGCGCAGGCTCGTCATAGTGGTGAACTCATCTGTGCCGTTCAGCCCTAAATAGGTCTTGCCGAAGAATTCTTTGTCTTGAGTGCTGTTGTCGTTGATGAAGCGGTGCTTGAGCTTTTTGAAGTTCATCGTCCAAATGAAGCTCGTCACCGGTATATACGTCTTGCCCGTAATGGTGTCGGCCACCGAGTCGCGCTCGTAGCGGTAATGTCCCACGTTGTAGCGGTGGTTCATAAATAGCTCCGTGTTGGTGATCTTGCTGTGGGCGTCGGTCAGCCGGGTGGGAATGCTCTTGTTGTCGACGCTCGTCTGCCCGCCCTGCACCGCCGCCGGATTGGTGATATAGCGGTCGTCGGTGATGCCGCCG
Source organism: Muribaculaceae bacterium (assembly GCA_017478265.1). Lineage (GTDB taxonomy): Bacteria > Bacteroidota > Bacteroidia > Bacteroidales > Muribaculaceae > Sodaliphilus. The sequence continues at coordinate 2,919 of JAFVDY010000150.1, forward strand.
TTCTCTTTGGTCAGATAGTTGTAATTGTTGAAAAAAGCGTGCATCTCGTAGCGGTCGCCCACGTAGCTCGTAAACAGCTTCCACGCGAAGTCCTTGTCGGCTTGATTCTCGTACGAGCCCTTGCTGTAGATATAGTCCATCGCCGCGCCGAATTGCAGCTGAGGCGTGGCGTTGCCGCTGAACAGCACTTGCGTGCGGTCTTGATTGCTGTATTTGTTGCCTCCCGTGGTGTACGACGCCAGGGTCATCGGTATACGGGTGTTGTAGAAGTGTTGAGTTGCCAGCGACGGTGTCCACGCCGTGATGGCGTCAACAAAGAAAAACTCGCTCACCGGCTTCCGGTCCATGAATATCTCGTTCTCGCCCACCGCACCGTAGTTGCCCGTCGTCGCCCAAGCGATGCTCGGCAGCCACGGCACCATCCGGGCGTGATAGTTCACGTAGCTGGTATCGATGGTGGCGGGGGTGCGCAAGCCCAGCGGATCGCTGATGGTCCACGCGCGGCTCGGAGCTATCACCGGCTGCTTCTGTTTGGGCTGTGGCGAGGACTCCTGAGCCGATACGCCCACGCTTAGCGACAGCGCGACCAACGCTACCGTAAGCAGCGCCGGCAAACGTCTATGTATCCTATTTTTCCTCATAAGCGCCGCAAAGGTACAAAAAATCCGGCACTCCAACCTAATGTCCTATATTATTTCTTCCAATGCGCCTGTTTCGGAGTCGATGATGAAGCCCCTCACGGCCACATCTGTCGGCACAAGGGGATGTGTCTTAATGGTTTCGACTGTCTTTCTCACCGAGGTGGGAGTGTCCTTGAAGCCCTCAAGCCAGTGATGCAAATCCACGCCGCACTTTTTTATTGTCTCGAGCGTAGCCTCGGTTATGCCACGCGATAGCATCTCATGGCGGAAATGGTCAAAACTCATGTGGCACGCGCCGCAATGCGAGTGGGCTACCACCATAATCTCCTCTACGCCCAACTCATAGATGGCTACAAGCAGGCTCCGCATGGCTGAGTCGAACGCCGAAATCACCAAGCCGCCGGCATTCTTGATTATCTTGGCGTCGCCGTTTCTTAGCCCGAGCGCGGCGGGTAGTAGCTCGGTCAGACGTGTGTCCATACACGACACTACCGCGAGTTTCTTGTCGGGGTATTTATCGGTTAGATATTTCTCATAGCCCTTACGCGCTACAAATTGTTTGTTGTACTCAATAATTTGGTCAATCATATTATGAAATATGTTAATGCGAATAATTGCCGCAAAAAAACAGAAAATATAACCATGGCGGCACCACGCGATGGTGGCGCCGCCGATGGGGTAGGGGTGGAGAGAGTGGCAAAACAAGTTATTTTTTGGCTGCGGTTTTCTTGGCTGTCGCTTTCTTGGACGGAGCCTTTTTGGTCGCCGCTTTTTTGGCCGGGGCTTTCTTCGCCGGCTTCTTCTCGGGCTCAGCCTCCGGTTCGGCCTTCACCTCGGCTGCTACAGGCGCGAAGTCGCCCGTCAAGTCCTTGTCGATATTGGTGTGCAGCAGCGTCACCTCGCGGTTCAGCGCCTCAATCTCCTTCTCCTGATTGCGGATGGTGAGCAACAGCGAGTTAAGCTCCTCGTTGCCAATCTCCGACGGATACTGCTCCTCGACGCGAGTCATGAAGTCCGACAGCACGTTCATGTAGTTGGTAAACGCGGCATACGGGCTGTCGTAAGGGCTGTAGTGCGAGTGCACCGAGCCGTCGTCGGCATGCTTTGTGCTCATATAGAAGAAGTGGTCGCTCGCTTGCAGATAGTACCAATCCTGCTTCAGGCGGCGATCGTCACACATCCTTACGCGCTCGCCAACGCTGTACAGCTTGTGTACGGCCTCGTCCTGCATGATGTTGCCCATCCACGCGCTCGTGTCGCGAGCCTCGTCGGCCCACGAGATCGGGTGAAGTACCGACAGCTCGCCAACGGCGCGCATCTTCGACACCACCTCGCTCGGAGTCATGAATAGGATCCCGTTCTCCATAGCGAAACGCGGCAACGCCTTCATAAACTCGAAGATGCCCGTCTCGCGAGGTTGCAATTCGCCAAGTGTCTCGAAGTTCATAAACAGGTTGATGAGTTGCTCCTCTTCGGGAAGGTTCGAAATCCAGCCGATATACTTGTCGGCCGTAAGCGGATACGCCGCCCAGTCGGGATTGGAGAAGCGGAACGAAATATCGTCGCTCAGCTTTGAGTTCTTAAGCAGCAGCTTTAGCTTGGGCGCCGCCGCGCTCTTGTAAAGGTAGTTGGGCGACTTCCAGCCAAGTATGTGCTTCGCGCCCTCGGTGATGGCGCCCTTGAAGCCCATCGACGCCACCATTGCCGCGATGTCGTCGTTGTAGATAAGCTCGGTGTTGCGGAACACCTTCGGCTTCTGGCCGAACATCTGCTCAATTTTCTCGTCGTGTACCTGCACTTGCTCGATAAACTCGTCGGGGTCCACCAGCGACGACAGCGAGTGGGCGTAGGTCTCGCTCAAAAACTCGACGCAACCCGTCGAGGCAAGCTCCTTGAGCACGTCGATAAACTCGGGCACGTACTGCTCGAATTGCTCCAAAGCGGTGCCGCTAATCGAAAACGCTACCTTAAACTTCTTGCCGTTGTCGCGTATCATCTCAAGCAACGTCCGGGCCGCCGGCATATAGCTGCGCTCGGCTATGCGGGTGATAATATCGTCGTTGGCGAAGTCGTCGTAGTAGTAGTGGTCGTTACCAATGTCGAAGAAACGGTAGTTCTTCAGACGGAACGGCTGGTGTATCTGAAAATATAAACAAATTGCTTTCATATCTCTTGTCGGTTTTTTATTCCTGTTTTAATTCGTTTAACTCCGAAATAATTATTAATTTTTTAATTCCTGATTAATAATTTTTAACTCACATGAGCTGCTTGTAGATGTTGATCACCTTCGCGCCGGCCTTGTCCCATGTGATGCGGTTCACCTCGTCGAGGCCTTGCTCGCGCAGGTGCTTGTACATGGCCGGATATTGGATGATGCTGTAAATGGCGTCGGCAATCGCGTTCGTGTCCCAATAGTCCACCTTTATCACGTTGTCCAATATCTCGGCGCAACCGCTCTGCTTCGAGATTATCGACGGCACGCCCATCTGCATCGCCTCCAGCGGAGAGATGCCGAAGGGCTCGCTCACGCTCGGCATGATGTACACATCGCTCGCCTTGAGCATTTCGTACACCTGTTTGCCTTTCAGGAAGCCCGTAAAGTGGAAGCGGTCGGCGATATGCCGCCTGGCTGCCAGACGTATCATCTTCTCCATCATGTCGCCGCTGCCGGCCATCACAAATTGCACGTTGTGCACCTTCTGCAGCACTTGCCATGCGGCCTCTACAAAGTATTCCGGTCCCTTCTGCATTGTGATGCGGCCAAGGAAGGTAACCACCTTCTCGTGCTTCTCGGGCACCTCAAGGTTCAGCAACTCCTCGCTCAGCGGCTCAACGGCGTTGTGAACCGTTGTCACCTTCTCGGCTGGTATGCCGTATTTCTCGATTACGGTCTGGCGTGTCAGGTTCGACACCGTTATGATGTGGTCGGCATGAAGCATGCCGTCGCGCTCGATATTGAACACCGTGGGGTTCACATTACCGCGGCTGCGGTCGAAGTCGGTGGCATGAACGTGAATTACAAATGGCTTGCCTGTCACCTGCTTGGCGTGGATGCCAGCGGGATAGGTCAGCCAGTCGTGACTGTGTATCACATCGAAGTCCACCGTGCGCGCTATCACGCCTGCCACTATCGAGTAGTTGTTAATCTCTTCGAGCAGGTTGTCGGGATAGCGACCGGAAAATTCGATGCAGCCCAAATCGTTGGTATTCATATAGTTGAAGTCGCTGTAGATGTGGTCGCGAAGGTCGAAGTACAACTGCGGATCCATCACCTTGCCCAGGCGGCTCTCAACGTAGTCGGTGCTGACGTCGCGCCAAGCGATCGGCGTGCTGTTCGCGCCTATGATCCGCGCGAAATCCTTAGGCTCATCGCCCCACGGCTTGGGTATCACAAACGTGATATCCATGTCGCCGCATTGGGCCATGCCCTTGGTCAGACCGAAACTCGCTGTTCCCAATCCTCCCAAGATGTGGGGAGGAAATTCCCAGCCAAACATTAAAGCCTTCATAGTTGTTCTATTAGTTTTCTCCTGTATTTATGTTTTTATGAATTATCACATTTTTATCAATCCGATGTTCTTGAACAAGCGAAGAACGCGAAGGATGCCGCCAACGTTCGTCGCGAAGCTGACTGCGCCGCGACCAATAAACGGCGGATTGCCGTCGTATAGCTCGCTCAGAGAGCCGATGCAACCCTGCGACATCTCGTCCTCGAAACCGATCATCATTCGCGAGATGAAATTCACTCCGCCCATGCCGAACACCTTGATGTAGGCATCGCAGTAGAAGCCCATCAGCCACGGACGGCATGAGCCGGCGTAGTAGGCCATCTCGCGCTCCTCGGGATTGCCCAGATAGTACGGACGATAGCCCCAGCTCTTGGGTGATAGTGTACGTAGACCCTTGGGCGTGAGCAACTCGCGGGTGACTATGTCGAGCACACTCTTTCGCTGGCGGCGCTCAAGTGGCGAATAGTCGATGCCGGCCGCGATTATCATGTTCGGACGAACACTCGGATCGGCATACGCTCCGTTCACGTAGTCGTACAGGTAGCCGCTCTCGTTCAGGAAGGTCTCCACAAACGACGGTTTCACCTTGTCGCTCAAAGCGTTCCATTCGGCTACAGAGTCTTGCTCGGACTCCACTTCTTCGTAAAGCTCGGCGGCAAACTTAAGCGCGTTATACCATAGGGCGTTAAACTCCACCAGATAACCCGTGCGGGGTATCATAGGCTTGCCGTCGGCGTGAGTCGAGTTCATCCACGACATCGGCTTCTGAGTGCCATCGGTGCTCACAAGACCGTTGTCCTGCAACTGAAGGTTCTCGTGTTTGCCGGCGATGATGTATTGTAGCATTTCTTTCACCAACGCGCCGTAACGCTCGCGGGCTACGGCATTGCCAGCGTCTTTGGCATATTGCTGTATCGACCATATCGCCCAAAGTGGCACGTCGGGCAAGTCGATCCCTTTCAAGTGCTTGTCGTGGCTGCCGTCTGCCATATAGCGGCGCAAGGCCTCTTGAGCTGTGTCCATTATGCGCTCAAAGTCGGGGCGGTGATGGTTGCTGATTGTGCAACCGGGTAGAGCCATAAACTCGTCGCGCGCTCTGATTTTGAACCACGGATAGCCCGCAAGCAAGTAGTGACCGTCGGCATTGCTTAGGTAGAACTGCTTGGCGCTGTTCTTAAGGCAGTTGTAGAAGCTGGTGCGCGGAGTGCGAGGGGCAATCTCGTCCTCGTACATCTTCGATAGGTTACGAGTCTTTACCTCGCTCGTGCCGGCCGAGAATATGATGCTCTCGCCCTTCTTGATGTCTACCTCAAAGTAGCCGGGCACGTACAGGTCCTCCGTGTAAGGGATGCCGCGCTCCTGATCCTTGATATACTCTATATCCTTGTACCAGTGAGGGTCGAATACAAACCGTGGCTTGTGGCTCACCTGCATGTAGAGCGTAGGATACCCCTCATACATGCACGTGGCGATACCGTTCTGCACCTCGTGGTAGTCGCGCGACGCTACGCTGTTCTCCATACATAGCTCGTTCGCACCGCGGAACGCCAAGAACGGACGGAACTGCAGCGTGGTCTTGCTGTGAGCGTCTACCAGTGTATAGCGTATCAGTATGCGATTCTCGTTGGTGATGAAAATCTTCTCGCGCTTCAATATCACGCCGCCTACGCGGAACGTGTGGGTCGGTACGCGCTCGCAGTCGTATTCGCGTATGTACTTGTGGCCGTTAGGATAATAAACGCCACCTTTATAACGATGCAACCCCAGATTGAACGGAGCACCATGCTGAATCACCGTCTCGTCGAGCGACGACAGCAACACGTGGCTGTTGTCGTCCATCTCGGGTATCGGTATCACCAGCAAGCCGTGCTGCTTACGGGTGTTGCAGCCCACGATTGTCGTGCAATGGTATGCTCCGCTCTGGTTAGTGCGCAACATCTCCTTGGTCAACGACTGCTCGAGGTTGATCATCAGGTTTTTGTCAAATTTCAGATAACTCATTACGTCTTATAGTATAGTTGTTTTTAATAGTTTTCTATAGTCGTTATTATCAGCTTATTATAGCGCACATTCTTACCATGATATAACGGGGCTCCTGAGCCTCTATAATGGTTCTTTAACACTTTGCTATAGTCGCTTTTAATAGTTAACGGCAATCGATATTTGCTCTTTTATAGGTTTATGCACCCCACAAATTTCGACATTTTTTTTCAACTGACCAAATTTTTCCCAAAAAAAATCACTTTTTCGCTATTTCAAATCAAATGATGAAAAGTCGTTAATGAATATCTATGCGTATAGTTATGCGCTTTTAAGCAAAAAACCACTGTCCCAACTGTCCCAAAACGCATAA
>JAFVDY010000151.1 GCA_017478265.1 Muribaculaceae bacterium
CAAGACCATGTTCCTGACCGACCGACATAGGTCAATCATGCCACTTTACGACAACAAAATCACCCAAATTTGACTTTGGGTGACGCATTGCCGAAGTCAGGAAATGCAAAAAACAAGAAAACCGAGTTATCGCCGACTATTTTTCATTTTCACATGGCGATAACTCGGTTTTTTGTATTTTCTCCTCCAATTTGTCCCCAAAAGTGGATTAAGAAATCACCACTACCATTTTTGTTAAATTCGTCCAAATGTGGGTCAAAAACACCACTTTTGGACAAATTTGGGTGCTTGACGTTCATGCTTGCAGGGAAATTGCGGGGGCGGTCAGACGGGGGTGGCAAGCAGTTCGAAGGGGAGAGCCTCGGTGATGTTGACGTCGTAGAAATGGCCGATTTCAAGCGGGCGGTCCTTTTTTATCAGCACCTCGGGGTCGACCTCTGGCGAGTCGTACTGAGTGCGGCCTATGTAGTATTGGTCGTCGTCGCGGTCGATGATTACGCGCTGTGTGGTGCCCACTTTCTGCCGTTGGATTTCGAGCGAGATGCGCTCTTGCAGCTCCATCAGGCGGTCGAGACGCTCTTGCTTCACCTCGGCCGGAATTTCGTCGGCGAGGTGTTTCGCGGCGTAGGTGCCCTCCTCTTGGCTGTAGGCGAACGCTCCCATGCGCTCAAAGCGCATCTCGCGCGTCCAATCCATCAGCTCCTCAAACTCACGCTCGCCCTCGCCCGGGAAACCCACCATAAGAGTGGTGCGCAGGTGGATGCCGGGCACTTCACGCCGCAGACGCTCAATCAGGGCGATGGTCTCGTCGCGATTGATATGCCGGCGCATATTGGTCAGCACAGGGTTGCTGATGTGCTGCAAGGCGATGTCGAGGTAGTTGCACACGTTGTCGCGCTCCGCCATCACAGGCAGCAGCTCGTAAGGGAACTGTGTGGGATAGGCATAATGCAGCCGTATCCATTCCACGCCTTCGATAGCGGCCATACGGTCGACGAGCTCAGGCAACATCATCTTACCGTAGAGGTCGAGACCATAGCTGGAGAGGTCTTGAGCAATGACGTTGAACTCCTTGACGCCTTGTGCCACCAGGCGACGTGTCTCATCAAGCAGTTGCTCGATTGGCACCGAGGTGTGGCGACCGGTGATGAGCGGTATTGCGCAAAAGGCGCAGAAGCGGTTGCAGCCCTCCGAGATTTTCATGTAGGTGTAGTGGCCGGGAGTCGTAATCACGCGCTCCGAGGCAATCGTCGCATTGTAGGCCTTCCCCAGGTCGGCGAGCATCTCCTTCCACTTGAATTTGCCATAGAAGCGATCCACCTCCGGAATCTCGTCGATCAGCTCGGCCATGAAGCGCTCACTCAAGCAACCCATCACGAATAGTTTCTTGAGCCGTCCGCGCTTTTTCGCCTCGCACAGTTGCAATATCATGTCGATTGATTCCTGCTGCGAGTCCTGAATAAAGCCACACGTGTTCACCACCACTATCTCGCCGTTCACCCGGCTCGGGTTATGTTCTATACGATAGCCCGAAGCCTGAAACTGGCGTAAAAGATGCTCGGTGTCAACCAAATTCTTGGAGCAACCGAGCGTGATTATATCAACTTTGTTTCTTATCATTTGCCGAAGAGCGACTTCACGAATTCTTCTTTGTGGAACACTTGCAGGTCGGTCATCTGCTCACCCAAGCCGATATACTTTACCGGGATTTGGAACTGGTCGCTGATTCCAATCACCACTCCGCCCTTGGCGGTGCCGTCGAGCTTGGTGATGGCAAGCGCGTTAACCTCGGTGGCGGCCACAAATTGCTTTGCCTGCTCAAAGGCGTTCTGACCTGTCGAGCCGTCGAGCACAAGCAAAATCTCGTTGGGGGCATGGTCCACCACCTTCTTCATCACGTTCTTAATCTTGGTGAGCTGATTCATCAGGCTCACATTATTGTGCAGGCGGCCGGCGGTGTCGATGATTACCACATCGGCGCCCTGAGCCTTGGCGCTTGCCACGGCATCGTAAGCTACCGACGCCGGATCGGTGCCCATATTATGCTTAATAACCGGCACATCTACGCGCTGTCCCCAGATTTCGAGTTGCTCGTCGGCTGCGGCGCGATAGGTGTCGGCAGCGCCGAGCACCACCTTGTTGCCGGCTTGCTTATATTGATAAGCGAGCTTGCCGATGGTTGTGGTCTTACCCACTCCATTGACGCCAACCACCATTATCACGTACGGTTTCTTGTCAGCCGGAACGGTGAAATCCTCTGTCTCGTCGCTCTCGTCGCCCACCAGCATTTGCGTGATCTCGTCACATAGCAGATTGTTAAGCTCGTCGGTGCCCACATATTTGTCGCGGGCCACGCGCGCTTGAATGCGGTCAAGGATCTTCAACGTGGTGTTGACGCCCACGTCGCTCGTTACGAACACCTCCTCGAGATTGTCGAGCACGTCATCGTCTATCTTCGACTTGCCCACCACGGCGCGCGCGAGCTTCGAAAACATACCTTCTTTGGTCTTTTCCAGCCCCTTATCGAGAGTTTCCTTCTTTTCGCGCGAGAATAGTTTCTTAAAAAATCCCATAATTTCAATCGGTTTTCATTTCTAAATCGCGCAAAATTACAAAAAAAATCTCACGTAGCGCCAAAATCCCCGCCAAAAAACCAATTTCGCTCGACGTATAGGCATTAACGACAGTCTTCGGCGTCAATATAAGCGCGGTGGGTCATACATCAGCGAGGCCCAACTGCGCAAGATTGAGGATGGGATACATCAGTTGGGCCGTGAGCTGAGTAGCTTGCGCTTAGTGTGATTTCAGTCGCCGTCGCAAGTGTTGATAAGGTAAGTGGTCGAAGGTGAGATGTCGCCGCCTGTGGGTAGCACGAAGCTGAGGCGTATGCCGTCGGCATCTTGTCGGCTCGAACAGTGTTCGAGCAGAGACTGCAGCGGCGGCATGTCGTAGAACAGTCGGAGCATCTCGCCGACGGTGCCGCACCCGCTAAAGTCGGTCACCAGTCCGGTGAGTTTCTCCCGGCTGCGGTTTCGGCGCGCGAAGTCCCACGCCGCGGCACGTGTGGCATCATCACGACCGTCGAAGGTGCCGAGCGAGACACGCTCGGCATCACCTTCAGTCAGTCGCCATGCTTCCCAGCGCGTAGCTTGCGGCGGGAAGTTGTCGTTCTGTTTAGTCATCTATTTCAGCAAATAACTCCGGTTCATACATTACATAAGCAACCTGCTTGAAAACGCGATAGGCGCCAAGCATGTTATTTTCATGCAGAGCGAGGTATTTCCAAATACATTGCGAGTTATTGCCACCATGACTATTATCCAAGATGGCGCGGATGCCCTTGACAGCTTCCGAATCGAAGTCGTAGGCAGCTTTCAGCTCAGGTGCGACCTCAAGCTGACAATACCACTGACCGTCGTAGCCCACATAAAGTAAGAACTCGGTGCCGTCGTAGTTGAGAATCAGGCCGCCGTAATTCTGCGAGCCGCTTTGTGGATCAGAATAATAAGCCATCTTAGGGAAATCACTCTTAATCAGCGCCTTAAGCTCGTCGCGCTCTACGCCGTCCATCTCAACGCCCCGTCCTTGCATGCGACAAAGCACCTGCTTGAACACGTGATAGGCAGCAAGCACGTTGTCATATCCTTTGAAGGTTTTCAAGATACACTGCGGATATTTTTCATCCAAGATGGCGCGGATTTCCTTGAGGGCTTCAGAATCGAAGTTATAACCACAGCCTTCCTCAAGTTGGCAATACCACCATCCTTTGCGATAACCGATTGAAAGTAAGAACATTTTGCCGTCGTAGGGGACAAGCACGCCACCTTGATATCCGGCACCTGCAACTGGCGGCTTAATGTAACTATCAGCCGCATCCAAATCATTCTCAATCAGCGTCTTGAGCTCGTCACGCGCAGTCTCAAGATTCAAGTGATCTGAGTATTTGGTCTTCAAGAAGGCGGTTAAAGCTTTGCGCTCGGCTTCGGCGGCTTTTCGTAAAGCCTCTTCGAGAGCGTCTTCTAGAGCCTCTTCGCCCTTCGACTCGTTGAGCAGGGCGATTAACTGTTCTGCCTTATCCTTTCTGACGACCATGTTGTACCAATCCTTAGCATTGTTGTAGCCCAGCGATTTATCTAAATAGTTAACAATCTTATCGGCGTCTCGCTGTGAAAAAAGTCCATCAAGATAATCCGCATACTGCACCACGGCGCTAATGAGCAAGGTCTCTTCATTGCGGTTGTTGCGTAAGTTAGGCAGAACATCACGTTTCAGCCATGCGCGAATGTCGTCACTGAACGACAAATTCACATACCTCGGTTCAAATTCTTCTTTGTAAGAGCCCCACGTTTGCGTATCGGGACCATGACCATCGCGTGATGACAAATACACGACATAAATCTGCGAAAGGTCATAACCAAGCTCCTTGGTTATGTTGATGTAGCGTTCCAGTTGTGCCTCTTTGTCATTGGCATCATACACCTTGTTCTCGAAGATGATGGCATAGTCGCGGTCTCTCACCCAAAGGTCGATTCGCGCCTCTTCTTGCGTAATCTCGGGGCTGACAATTTCCGGCATGGCGGAAAACTTCATTTTTTTGGTTTTGATGTAGTTGATCAGCGATTGCAGTAGCTCGAATTTTCCGTCGGGCGTACGATACTGCAACAGCTTTTGCAGGATACGCGAATGAGCGTTCTCGTTGATATGGAGTTCATCAATCACATTGAGCTGGAAAGGCAGCTTACCTTTCTCTTTCTTGAGTTTTTCCAAAACCTCAAGGAGTTTCGTTTTGTTTTGCTTCATTGTTTAAAAATTTAGTTATATTTTAAGTAGAACATTAATATTTCATTTCTCTCTCCATCTCTCCATCTCCCATGGGGTTCCGTTGAAGGCACATATGCTTATCGAGATCGAGTGGGGCATGACAACCGATTTCAGCTCCTCGCATCCGGCAAATGCCCAGCCGCCAATCTCTTCGACCGAGTCGGGGATGACAATAGAGGTCAAGCCGCAGTGTCCGCAGAAGGCAATATCGTCAATCCGTGTTACCGAGTCGGGAATAACTGTACTCATGCAACCGGCAATCAGAGTGTTGGTGGCGGTTTCGATGATTGCGTTACAGTTGTGGCGTGAGTCGTATCTCGGGTTACCACTTTCCACAATGATTGATACCAAGCCACCGCACCCGATGAAAGCCATATTGCTTATCTCGGTCACCGATTCGGGAATCCGCACCGAGGTCACGTTGCAGTCACAAAATGCTTTGTTGGCAATCTCTGTCACCGTGTCGGGGATAACCGTGTTCATGCAACCTGCGATAAGGGTGTTGGTCGCGGTTTCAATTATCGCGTTGCAGTTGTCACGAGAATCATAAAATGCGTTTTCGCTATCCACAACAATGGAAGTCAGGCCGCTGCAACGTGCGAATGCCCAGCTTCGAATTTCGGTCAGCGTGGCGGGAATTTTCACCGTGGAAAGGCCTCTGCAACCTGCGAACGCCAACCTGTCGATCTCGGTCACCGTGTCGGGGATTTTGACCGATGTCAAACCGACGCAATCCTCAAAAGCACTCTCGCCAACCTTTGTCACCTTGTGGCTTTCGCCTTCAAATTGTACAAATGGTGATAGGATGAGCTCACCTCTTAAATCTTTCTCGCCAGCAGTCACAGTAACGCTTGAGCCGTCACTGTTGATTCGGTATTGCAGTCCGTCAATAATGAATTTGTTTACCATAATAATTAATGTTAATAATTTAATTTTTACGTTGCAAAGGTAATGAGGTTTTCTCAAGCCACAAAATGTCGCTGTTAATTATTGTTTAACACTTAATGCCATGTATATCAATCATTTAGCATTTTCACGGGGTTTTGCAAGGGTGATACCCTTTATTGGTTAACAAACGCCGGATTTATCATGAAAGTTTAACATTCTTTATTAATGATTATTAATAATTAACTGTATTACCCCGGCCAACGCCGTTGTTTCGAGAAAATTCGAGCTTGCATTTATTGCTTGGATTAATCCTTAGCAACTCACCATTGTTCAATTTTATGATCTGTGGCATAGAAGTAATCATTAGAATTATTTTTGCAAAGATAGTGCATTTGATATATCTCAGAGTAATTATTCTTGGTTCATTTTTGGTTCATTTTTGGGTGCGTTTTGCTGAGGTAATGTATTTTTTAGTACTTTTGCACAAAAATATATGTAAATACGCAAGAAAATGAGACTGGAAGAAAGCCAACTGAGCATACTTCGCAACGACATAGAGCAGAGACTCAACCATCCCATAAAGACTCCTGCCGACTTTGTGACACTAAGTGAAGAGATTGAACAAACCACAAAGCAACATCTGAGCACTTCGACACTCAAGCGACTGTGGGGATATGTAAAAAGTTCTACGGCACATCGCGCCGACACACTCAATCTGTTGGCCGTATTCTTAGGCTACGGCTCATGGCAAGAGTATTTGCGTAATAAAGTGGTAGAAAGCGATTTCCTCCATAGCGACCAAGTGTTGTCGCAGAATCTTAACCCCGGCGATGTGGTAGAGTTCAGTTGGAACCCCGACCGGCACTGCCAAGTTGTGTGTCAAGCGGATGGCACGTTTCGTGTCACTCGGACCGTGAACTGCAAGCTCAAAGAGGGCGACACGTTTAAGGCCCTTGGGTTCTTTTGTGGACAGCCGCTATACGTGACCGGCCTTGAGCACGGCGGCGAGTCGGGACTGTCGTACGTGTGCGGGCGCACTTACGGCTTGACTGAAGTTAAAATCACACGAGCAAAACACTGATAACCGATTTTTTTCACGAATAGCACATATTATATTCTTTTTGTACTTTTGCAATCTGTAACTCAAAACTACGACTGCAATTTGAACGCATCTACCATATCAGAAAATGACTCCGGTTTCTTGACTACCGCTGAAAATCAGAGTTTAGCGTCCACCGAGTTTGTGGATGTTCGTCATGTCTACACGTCTCATAACGGGTTTTGCTCGGTCTATCGTGCTCAACGCGGCGGACGCTGGTGGGCATTAAAGACCTTGAAGCCCGATGTGACCACCGACCCGATGGCGGTGGCGATGCTCGAAAAAGAGTGCGACATCGCCAGCCGTTTCAACCATCGCAACATCGCTCGCACCGAGGGGCTGGAAGACGTGCCGGGAGTGGGCAAATGTATAGTGACGGAATGGGTTGAAGGCTCAACCCTCAGGCAACGCATAGGCGAGCGCACGTTAAACATCGACATTATCAAGCAGATAATAACGCAATTGTGCGACGCGCTCGGCCATATACACGAATGCCAAATCGTGCATCGCGATCTCAAGCCCGAAAACATCATGATTACCACCGACGGCAACCATGTGAAACTAATCGACATGGGTAGTGCCGACGGCGAAATATACGCGACCGTCAAGCTTAACCACGGCACCAGAAACTATGCCGCGCCCGAGCAATTAAGTGACCATAGCCATGTGGACAGTAGCGCCGACCTGTGGGCGCTGGGCTGCATCGCTCGCGAACTGGCGAAAACGCTGCCGTGGTGGCAACGAGTTCGCTTATCGCGCATTGCTCGCCGATGCACTCACAAAGAGCCTCGCCGGCGATGCTCATTGAAGTGGGTCAAGACCGAGGTCAACCGCTCAATCTTCACAACGAGGCGCAAAATCATGTGCCTTACTGCGATGCTGGCGGTGGCAATGATCTGCTTGGTGTGCAGCGCTCCGGCCACGTACAAAGGGCTGACGAATAACATTTGGAATGTGATTTCTTCACCCGACGTGCCACAGCCACAGGCCGTCGACTTAGGCTTGAGTGTGAAATGGGCCGACCGCAACGTCGACGCCACAGCGCCCGAGGATTTCGGGTCGTACTTCGCTTATGGCGATCTCAAGCCGAAAGTGCGATACACGCAGTCGACACAGAGGTGGTACGACAGCGGCAAGTGGAGCGGCCCCGTTGATGGAGAAGACTTGATGCCGCAATGTGATGTCGCACGAGTGAAATGGGACGGAAACTGGCGCATGCCCACCTACGACGAACTGATGGAACTCATAACCAAGTGCCGGTGGCAATGGACGCGACAGGGCGGCACGGCCGGCTACCGCGTGACCGGTCCAAGCGGACAAAGCATATTCCTGCCGGCGGCAGGATTAAACAAGGGCATTATCCCCGAGCAGGTAGGCACGGCCGGGTTTTACCTCACCTCGACGTCGAAGCCACAAGTGCCCGGCGACGCTATGGAGGTCGACTTTTACAGCGACGGCCGCATCTGGCACTTCGGCACGTCGGGCTCATTTGGCATGGCAGTGCGCCCGGTGCGCGATTCTATCGCGTTCAACACTACATCCGGCAAACGGAGCCAAAGAACGATATAAGATATAGGCCCCTGCCAGCCGAAGGCTATCCTACCCACTTCACATCTTGGAAAAATGTAATTTTTGTATTAAAAATATACTGGAAAAGTGTTAGAAAATCTAACTATTTGTATTGGAAAAGTGTATTTAATTCGTGAATTTGCCGTAGGGCGCGAGCGTTATTTCATCACGCGCGAGAAACGCAACTGGCTGCGGTAGACGGGCAGCTTCACGGTCAAAATTGACGCGCCTTCTATGGTGGCTTGAACGTCGTCAACAAACATTTCGCCCATCGCGTCAACCCACGTCGCGGTGTAGACACCTGTGAAAATCGTGGGCTTAAGGTGCCCCTTTATCATGCCCTCGTCCCAGCGGTCGGGATTAACCTTTGCGCCGGCTATGTAAACAATATCGTACTCGCCACCCGAAGTCTCTACAAGTGCTATTGTGTAGCGTCCGCCCAATTTTAGCCATTTATCCTCGAGATCGCGGTCGAGATATGCCCAATAGCCTTCCAACGGATTGAACGATGCCGCAAACCGGCTATCGAGCTCATCGCGGCTGTAATGCACCGCGGCATCGGCCGCTGGCTCGCTGTTGACGCGAAGCACTGCGCGCTCTGTCGACGTCAAAGCGCCGGCACCGGTATAGATGCCCACGCGCGACGCGACACGAGGCGGCACCACGGCCGATGTGAACAACGGCTTAAGCTCGTGCTGACCCACCATCACCGTAGCCGCGTCGCCCGCGACCTCCACGCCTACGGCGTTCAACTCCTGCTCGAGCGACACGCCCCGCTCAAGCGTGGCCTGTTCCAAAACCACCTGAACTCCGTCCTCAACGGCCACCAGACTCACACTCATCGTACGCCGGTCGGTCGCATCGTCATGCAAGGCGCTGTTGTGGCATTGAAGCACCACGGCGTGATAATTGAGCTCGTCGATGTAGTGGAACACAACGCCCCACTCCGGATTGGCTATCTTGTCGGCGCCGGCGCGATAGCGATGACCGGCGGTGTTGTGCCGGTTGGCGACGCGGGCGTAGAACCGATAAGGCTGCGACGGGGCCAGACGCATAGTGTCGAGATTAATAAGCGGCTCACCGCTCTTGTTGTCGGCAAGCAGGCGCCCGTCCTTGATCGGCGACGACGTCGATAACGTGCCGAACTCATTATAAATCGTAGCGTAGGTAGTGCGGGCGTTCAGCTCTGTCAACACTGCCGCCAACACCACTATTATTATCGATAAAATCAAATTTTTTCCCATTCCTACCGCATTATTTGCCTAAAATAGACCGCAAAAATAAGAATTTTTCGACACTTTACACTCAAAACAAATAATTTTTTGTAACTTTGCGGCTGCATTTGCGCATAAAACGACTTAATGGCTGAACTACTTACATCCATATTCACTATAATCTACAGCTGCATGATTATCGGAATTTTCCTCTCGGCACCCATGGGGCCGATAGGTATTCTTTGCGTTCAGCGCACGATGAACAACGGCCGAAATAGTGGGTTCTTCACCGGTGTGGGTGCTGCCATCAGCGACCTTTTCTACTGTTTGCTCACGGGGCTGGGACTGTCGATTGTAATCAACTTTATCAACGATCAGCACGACTTGTTGCAAATGGTGGGCAGCGCGATACTTATGGCGTACGCCATCTATATGATTATCCACACTCCCAAG
Organism: Muribaculaceae bacterium; assembly: GCA_017478265.1. Lineage (GTDB taxonomy): Bacteria > Bacteroidota > Bacteroidia > Bacteroidales > Muribaculaceae > Sodaliphilus. Next base: position 10,045 of record JAFVDY010000151.1, read on the forward strand.
CCGCGCGTCGAGGATAAGAACCAGAACAACAGCGTCACGCAGGACATCGTCACCGGCTTTCTCTTCACGCTATCCAACCCGCTAATTATCTTCCTGATATTTCCGCTGTTTGCGCGTTTCAACTTCGCGAGCGAGAGTTACCATTGGTATCACTACATATTCGGCTACGCGTCGATTGTGGCCGGAGCCCTGCTCTGGTGGTGGATGATCACCTACTTCGTCGACAAGGTGCGGGCTCGTTTCAGCCTCAGCAGCATGTTTGTGATCAATCGCGTGATAGGCGTAATCATGCTGCTGGTGTCAATCTACGGCTTGTTCACCGGCGTAACAGCCTATTTTGATCTATAGCCCTTACTTCGCCATGCGCCACATTAGTTTTTTCACAAGAAGCTTTATGAATTTCAGTGAAAAAATATCATTCACCAGATTTCTTTTATTATTGTTGCCGATAGCGATTGCTGCTGGTTGCTCAACCGGTGTCGAAAGTGTGCGACACATCACCGACCGCGATGTCGAGCGACACTTCGAGGCCACGCGAGCCGCAGCGCCATCGTTAGCGCCATTCGTCGATTCACTGCCGCGATGGCGACCGGGAAAACGCTTCTACGTCACCGACCATCAGGCGCGACTGCTATTTGAGAACAGCGCCGACTACAGCCTCGACACGCTGAGGCTCGGCGGAACCGTCGTCACTTTCACAGGCTTCGACCACGCCACCACACTCGACAATCGACGAGTGGTGAGAATTATCTTGCGCGACGCCAGCGGACACCGGCTCGTCTACAACACAGGCAAGGAATTGGAGGCTCTGACGCCCGACTTCGACATTCCCTTGCTTATCGACCTCGACATGGTGGAGCACTACGCACGACTGCTCGAGGGAAAAACCTTTTATATTCTCTCACGCCAGTGGTACCACCCGCATAACGAGCAACCCATAGCCGGACGTAAATATGTGGCCGTCACCATCGACAGCGTGCTGCCGGGCAACAAGGTGGTGCCTCTGAGGCTGATGTTCACCGACGTCGGCACGCGCCGAAAAGCAATGATTCTGCTAAGCGCCGGCGATGATGCCATGAAGACGCGTACTTTCGACGCTCTTTTCTCAGCTAACGACCCGCGCCGACAACACCGCAACATCACCGACGACACTTGGAGAATGATTGTTGACGGCAAGGTGAAAGACGGCATGACTAAGGATGAATGTCGACTCTCGCTCGGAGAGCCGCGCAACATCAGGCGAGCGCCAGACCAGGAGGGTATGCACGAGTTCTGGATCTTCGACAACGGCTCCACGCTCCGATTCGACGACGGCGTGCTCAACCTAATACGCAACTGATTTTCAACCTTATAAACTATGGAAATTGAATTTTTAGGTACTGGCACTTCTACCGGCGTGCCTCAGCTGCGATGTCAATGCCACGTGTGCCGATCTTCCGACCCGCGCGACAAGCGACTCCGACAGTCGGTCATAGTGCGCACTGACGGCAAGTGCATACTCATCGACTGCGGACCCGACTTCAGGCAACAAATATTGAGGGCTTCCGACGATAGGCTCGACGCTCTACTCATCACTCATATTCACTACGACCACGTGGGCGGACTCGACGACCTGCGGCCTTACGCCTTCAATCCTTTCCCCATCTACGGCAAGCACGATGTGCTCGATGCTCTACGCAGGCACCAGCTGCGATACTGCTTCGGAGAAAAGCGATACCCGGGATCGCCTAAGTTCACTCTTCACGAGGTGGATAACGAGCCTTTCGACTGCTGCGGCATTGAGGTGAGGCCTATACCCATCGTCCACAATATTCCTATCTTGGGATATCGCATTGGCGACGCGGCTTATATCACCGACTGCAAAACGATTGCCGACCGCCAAGTGGAAGACTTACATGGCACGCGAGTGCTGATTATCAATGCCTTGCGACGCGAGCCTCACCCCACCCATCTCTCGCTCGACCAGGCACTCGGCATTATCGCCCGCGTCAAGCCCGAGCGTGCTTTCCTCGTCCACTTCAGCCACGACATGGGACTACACGCCGAGGTGAACGCAACCCTGCCGACGGGTGTCTCTATCGCCCACGACGGACTGATAATCAACGTCTAACAACTCACCAAAATAAGTTAGGCACGCGCCTTGACGCGTGCCTAACTCTTGTATTATGACTTTTCTGTTATTTGCGCTGGCGCGTCGCAAGCTGGAACGAGCTCATGGTGTACAAGCGGTTGCCGTCGCTGAACGCGATTGAGAAGTCGGCGTTGCCGTTCTTGAGCTTGTCGGTCGCAACCAGGTCGGCCTTGTAGCGTACAGCCTTGCCGGGGGCTATCTCGCTGATGATCGCAGTGGGCGACAGCAGAATATGTTTCGTGCCGGTAACGGTGATTACGGGCGCGATGTCGTAAACGTACTCGGTGCCGTAGTTGCGGATTTCAAACACTAAGTAGTTGTGGTCTCCGCCGTCAATGTAGTTGTCACCCGTAGCATCGATATAGCGCAGATTCTCTATCGCCACATCGGCGTAAGGGCTGTAGCTGTTGTTCTGTTGATAGTCCTTGGTTTGGTAGTCGTTCACGTAGTCCGACGAACGATAGTTGCCGTTATCCGTCTTCGGAGCGGTGGCGATTGCGCCCAAAGCGCCGCCAATGAGCATTCCGGCGAGCGTGCCTTTGCTATGGCCGCGAGGGCCGCCGGTGATGCCGCCTATGGCCGAGCCGAACATTCCACCGAGCGACGCTCCGGTAGCGGCACCATAGAATTGGCTCGCGCTCTGGCAACTGTTCAGCATTATAAGTGCCGCGCTCAGTGCTATCAATACTGTCTTCTTCATCGTCGTAATTATTTGTTGTTCTTTTAACCGTTTATCAAATCATAATGCGGGGCCGCTATGCGGTGCCTGCGATCTATTTGATTGAAAAATGGCCTCCGGGTTTAAATTTATCGTCGGCCTATTGACCGATTTTGGTTTAAACAGCCGTCTCTTTACAGCGGCAAGATGCCCAATCCGGGACGGTCGTGGAGGGTGATTTTGCCATTCTCCACGGTCATGCCGGTGAAGCGGTCGTTGGCGATAAGCAGGTTGCCGTCGAGGTCGGCGTAATCAACCACAGGCGACAGGTTGGCCGCGGCGGTTACGGCGCACGAGGTCTCGGTCATGCAGCCTATCATCACCTTCATGTCGAGCGCGCGGGCCAAAGTCACCATCTTGTGGGCTTCGTACAGGCCGGTACTCTTCATGAGCTTGATGTTGATACCGTCGTACACGCCCTTAAAGCGCAGGATGTCGGGCAGACGCTGGAAGGCCTCATCGGCGATGATGGGTAGCGGCGAGCGCTCGCGCAGCCATGCCGTCTCATCGATCCACTCCTTGTCGAAAGGTTGCTCGACGAATATGCAACCGCGCTCTTGCAGCCAATAGCACATCTCGAGCGCCTCCTCTTTGTTCTTCCAGCCCTGGTTACAGTCCACGCAGATGGGCACATCCATCATCTCACGGATTATTTCCACCGTCTCCTTATCGTTATCCAGACCCATCTTCACCTTAATCAGCTTATAGGGGGAAGCCTCGCGCACCTTCTGGCGCACCACTTCCTCGGTGTCGATACCGATGGTGAAGCTCGTCACAGGCGTCTTCTCAGGATTATAGCCCCAAATCTTGTACCACGGTTGACCCATGATTTTTCCCACCAAGTCGTGCAGTGCGATGTCGATACTGGCCTTGGCGGCACGATTGTTGGGCGCGATATTGTCGACGTAGGTCAAGATATCCTCCATTCGGAAGGGGTCGTTGAACTGCGATAAGTCCACCTTATTGAGGAATGTCGTTACGCTCTCGACGCTCTCGCCTAAGTAAGGCGGCATCGAAGCCTCGCCATAGCCCACAAAGCCGTCGTATTCGAGTTGCACTTGCACGTCGGGGGTGGTGGTCCGGCTATAGCGTGCCAGATTGAACGCGTGGCGCAACTGTAGCTCGTAGGGGAAGAACGAGAGGTTCAAGCGGCCGCTCTTTGCCACCTGCTTGGTGGGCTCGCCGAGGGCCGACAGACTGATGGGCGAGGCGGCGGCAAGCATTGCCATGCCGGCACCGGTAAGGAATTTTCGTCGGTTCATATCGTTACGGTTTAGTTGGTTTCTTATACGTCACAAAGCGAAATCACCGCTTTCAATCGGCAAATTTATACATTTTCCCCGAGCCTCCCAAATTTTTCCGCATTTTTCCTTTAGCTGCCATGCAAGTTTTTTCTTCTTTTCCTCTACTTTTTTGCGACGTCAGGGATATTGCAGTCCGTGCTTGCGGAATTGCTCGATATCGAGTTCTTTCAGTCCCGACTTAGAGAGCGGTACATACTCATTGTGGTCGGTCA
>JAFVDY010000152.1 GCA_017478265.1 Muribaculaceae bacterium
CCCGATATATCCGCCGACCGCTGTCAATCTAAGGTGTCGCGATATTCAACGATAAATATTAAGCAGGTTTCAACCTGCTTAATATTTATTTCACCCCCCCTAACGCCCTGTTACTCTGACGCTTATAATTATGTCCTAATTTTACCTCCCCAAACTTTTAAAAGCATCAACGTTCCTCGTTTTGTCGGCGTTATAAAACAACAAACCAAAAGCTCGCAGAGCTTTGACATTATTAACACCATGCAAGCATCCTCGAGGAGGTGCGCCGCTTGGTGCCCCCACCCCAAGAGCAATGGTGCTTCGAAGATGCACCCCCCACCCCAACAAAAAACCAATTCGAAAAATTAGTTCAATCCGAAAAATTAGCGATTGCAAATTCGCCAAATTCGCCGACAATGTTTTGCGGTTTAGAAATAATGTTGTAACTTTGCACCCGTGAAATAGCAATATTTCGCAAGAGACATAAAAGAAGAAAGCGTTTTTGCTTATCCTGATTCAGAAATTCGGCCAAAATTTTTACTCATTAGGATTAAGCAGCTACAAAACGCTTCATGCGTGCCTATATCCCCACCCCGTAGGCGGGTCGGTCGATATATCGGCAATGCGTGGGGTGGGCTGTTTACTAATGAGTGGGTGTTTGCCGATACCTCTGAATCAATAAACAGAACTGTTCCTCACGCTTTTTTTAGCTTATCACCCCCACCTAACAAAGCCGGGCACTGATATGGCAGGAGGAACACCATCGCCCGCCACTGTGCGCCTATGCAACGCAAACTACTACTCCTGCTTTGGGCTCTCTTCACCACCGCCCTACACACCTTGGCCTACGACTTTCGCGTCGATGGCCTCTGTTACGACATCAACCCAGGCGACACAACTGTAACCCTCACCTTTCTATTCTCTGATGTCGACGCCAACAAGGCATACGTCAGCGGAGCGCTTACAATCCCGAGCAGCGTGAAGCACAACGACAAGACCTACGAAGTGACTGTTATCGGTTCCAGTGCTTTTCGAAATTGCACTCGCCTGACAAGCGTTTCGGTACCAAATTCCGTGATTGAGATTACGGGATCTTCTTTCTATGACTGCACCAATCTCGCCTCAGTATCTTTAGGCAATTCGTTAAAATTAATCGGAGGCGGCTCATTCCAAAATTGCGGCAACCTAACGGATATTAAAATTCCCGATTCAGTTACTGAAATCAGAGACGAATCATTTAAGAATTGCACCAACTTAAAGAGCGTGACATTAGGCAGTTCTCTCATTAGTATAAGTAGATGGGTATTCATGGATTGCAGCAGTCTTGAAAGTATTGAGGTTCCGAACACTGTCACATATATCGGTCAAGGGACTTTCAACGGTTGTACAGCACTTAAGAGTGCCAAACTAAGCGAATCGCTGACCGCTTTAAGCGCCGGCTTATTTGAAAAATGCAGCAGTCTTGAAAGCATTGTTATACCCAACTCGGTTAAAACAATAGCAGGCTTTTATGGAGGTTCATTCTCGGGATGCAGTTCGCTTAAAAATGTCACGATAGGCGAATCGGTAACCACAATAGGCAGTAGCGCGTTCTACGAGTGCACAAGTCTTGAGAGTATAGTTATCCCAAATTCAGTGAAATCTATTGACGACTATGCCTTCCAAAAGTGTAGCGCCCTAAAGAGCGTTCATATTGGCGAAGAAGTGGCACAAATCGGACAATATGCTTTCTCTTTCTGCGGCAACTTGTCATCAATAGTAGTGGATCCGGCAAACAAGACCTTCGACTCTCGCGACAACTGCAACGCTATCATCATGACCAACACCGATGAGCTGGTTGTAGGCGGCAAGTCAACCGTAATTCCCAATTCGGTGCTGTCGATAAGCAATTACGCTTTCTATAATTGCGCGGGCTTGACCCACATATCCATTCCCAATTCCGTTATCATGATTGGTGAGTGGGCTTTTGGGGGATGCTCAGGATTGACAGATATTAAGATTGGCAATGCGGTCTATAAAATAGGCGAAAAAGCATTCATTGGTTGTAATGCGTTGACCAAGGTCGACATTACGGATATCGCCGCATGGTGCGACATAATTTTTGCCAATACTGATTCAAACCCCTTATACTATGCTCACCATTTGTATAAGGACGGTGTAGAGATTACAAACTTGGAAATACCCGATGGCGTGACAAAAATCGGTTATTGCACATTCCGCTATTGCAGCGCGTTGGAGAGTGTGACAATTCCAAAATCAGTTACGATAGTAGCAAACAACGCCTTCAGCAACTGCGACTCCTTGCGGCGCGTGGTGTGGAATGTGAAAACGCACACCGACTATAGTTCAATTTATTATCCCTTCACCTCTAAAATCACCGAAATCGAGTTTGGTGATGAAGTGGAAGTTATTCCGGCTTACCTTTGCCGCGCCTCTGAAATCACTGATTTAACCATTCCTAATTCCGTAACGACTATAGGTTCAGAGGCTTTCGCCGCTTGTTATAAATTGGAGAAAGTTACAATGGGGAATTCAATAGCTCAAATCAATGACAGAGCATTCGCCTCTTGTGAAGGACTGAAGGGGGTATATATCACCGACTTGGAGGCATGGTGCAAAATTAAATTTGTGAATGCCGGAGCAAACCCGCTATGCTGGGCTAAGCACTTATTCCTTAACGACGAAGAAGTGAAAGACCTTGTTATTCCTGAGTCAATCACCGCTATCAACGACTATGCATTCACCCATTCTCAAGGCTTGGAAAGCGTGTTGATACACGACAATGTCACTTCCATCGGCAAGGAAGCATTCTATTACTGCACAGGTTTAATAAACGCGAAACTTGGCGAGGCGGTCACTTCCATTGGTGACTATGCATTCTATAATTGTAACAATTTGGAGAGCATCAATTTCCCGAGCACATTGAAAAATATCGGTCTAAGTGCATTTTATTTTTGCTCTAAGTTTAAGAGAATCGACTCTTATCCCAATCCGGCAGATGTCAAATTGGATTATAACACATTTTACTCTGTGCCCAGAAACGGTACGCTTCATGTACTGCCCGAGTATCTTGAGGCTTACCAAACAACCGATTTTTGGAATAGTTTCACCAATATCGCAGGCGACTTGGGAGTTGCCGCAACAGGCGACCTCAACGGCGACGGCAACCTCAATGCCGGCGACGTATCCACTCTCTACGAGGGAATTCTGTCGGGCGACAACAGCGAGATTAACGACCTCAACAACGACGGCGCGGTGAACGCCGGCGACATCTCCACGCTCTACAGCATCATCCTCGGACAATAATCCTGACCAATAATCGCAAGTCGCGGGGGCTCACATCGAGCCCCCGTATTATTTAATCCAAACCGGTCGTCAAGATCAACAAATCAGCCCAATAAGTAATTCGTCTTAATTCGCGAAATTCGCCGACAAAGTATTAGAAAAATTCGCGAAATTCGCCGACAAATAATACGCCCTATTCGTCGACACGTAAATGTACTTTCATTCGCTCAAGACGCCGACTATCTTTGCAACTATTTAAATTAAAAATGAAAAATTATAAATGTATACCATGTTACAACTGTCCCGCAATGCATATTCACTCATTTGTCCCACCAGCGACCACTGTCCCAGATGGCAAATGTAGGGGTGACACATGCGTCGCCCCTACACCGAATACGTTGAAGACCAATGCGATGCACCACGGTCGACGCATGCGTCGACCCTACAATCGCCAATCGACAACCACTGTCCCACCCAGCTCTCGATGTAAGATGTAAGATGTATCACCCACTGTCCCACGACAAAATTAATTTGTTCAATTCGAAGAATTAGATTAAAAAATCGTGAAAAAATTTGGTCAAGTGGAGAAAAGTGTGTACCTTTGCAGCCGATTTCGAGAAAGGGTTTCAGCCGACAGGCGTTAGACCTGTTCTGTGAGACATGATCGTTGAAACTTCGATGGCACCGTGATGATGCTAAGCGCGCGCGCCATAAAGCGTAGGACGATATTTACCCTTTCGCAGGCGTAACAGCCTGTGGATCAAAAGTGAAGCAATAAGTTTTGCCGCCGCCTGCACAGCGGCTCGGCGCCGAGAGCCCGCTACTTCTCCATGGGCAAAGGTGAATCTCGCGCCAAGCGGTATATAGAAAGGTTGGCCGGACGAAATACTATCGCCTCACCGAATATTGTGCTACTGCATTGTTGGCCAAAATGAAGCGCTGAGTATCGAAGTCGAAGTTTTGAGTTAAGTAACAAATTATTAATTTTTTGTTTATCGTAAACAATTAGATTATGTCGAAAGTTTGTCAAATTACCGGCAAGAAGGCGATGACTGGCAACAATGTATCGCACTCTAAGAGAAGAACAAAGCGTCGTTTCAACGTCAATGTTTCTACTCGCAAGTTCTACTGGCCCGAGCAAGACGTATGGATTCGCCTTACCGTAAGCGCTCACGGCCTTCGCATCATCAACCGCATCGGCCTCGACGCCGCCCTCAAGAAGGCTGCGAAAGATGGTCATTTAACCGAGTTTAGAACCCTTTAATCAAGAAATAAGATATGGCAAAGAAAGCAAAAGGCGATCGCATTCAAGTGATTCTGGAGTGCACAGAGCAAAAGGGCAGCGGTGTTCCCGGCATGTCGCGTTACATCACCACCAAGAACCGCAAGAACACAACCGAGCGACTGGAGTTGAAGAAATACAACCCCTATCTGAAGCGCTACACTGTTCACAAGGAGATTAAGTAATCAGATTACGGTATAGACCATCACATTTCATTAATATATATAAGATATGGCAAAAAAGACAGTTGCAACGCTGCAAACCGGCGAAGGCCGCACGTTCAGCAAAGTGATTAAGGTGGTACGCTCTCCCAAGACCGGTGCTTACGTGTTTGAGGAGCGCATGGTGCCCAACGATAAAGTTGACGAGGCTCTGAAATAAGATGACATTGATAATCGACGGTTATGGCACACGCCTTTAACCGATTCGACCCACCCATAACCGGGGCTTGCCGCATGAGCGACAAGTCCCGGTTAATAATCCGGTTAATAACTTTTTGAAAAAAAGACAATAAATTTTGACCGCTATGTCGAGGAATGTTTGTACCTTTGTGGCAACAAAACTAATAAAAACGTAAAAATAACACTCAACAAAAACATTATGGAGATTACCGGAAAGATTATAAAAAAGTTGGAGCCCGTGAGCGGAACGTCGAAAGCAGGCAACGCATGGAACAAGCAGGAATATGTGCTCGAGACCCTCGACGCTTATCCCCGTAAGGTGTTCTTCAACTTCTTTGGCGAGCGTGCCAATCAATATCCCATGGAGGTAGGCCAACTGGTGACCGTAAGCTTCGACCTCGAGAGCCGCGAGTTTAACGGCCGCTGGTACACCGACGTCCGCGCATGGAAGTCGGAGCCATACGTAGCCGGTCAGCCGCAGGCCGCCGCGGCACCCCAGCCCCAGGTGATGGGCCAGCCCATACCTCAGGCGCCCCAGCCCGTCGCTCCCGCAACTCCCACCACTCAAGTCGACTTCACGCAACCCGCCGAGGGCGACGACCTTCCGTTCTAACACAAGATCGCAACCATTTTTTCACATTTACCATCACGGCATGACGCACCATCTCGGCATCCCGCCGAGGCGGTCGCATGCCGTTATTTACACCAATTATGGAACTTATACAAGCAATGAAAGAGCGCCACTCGGTACGCGCGTATATCGACCGTCCGATCGAGGCCGACATAGTGCGACAGCTGCAACAGCTCGTGGAGCGATGCAACAGCGAGGGCGATTTGAATATCCGCCTCGTGACCGACGAACCCACAGCCTTCGGCGCCAGCCGCCTGGCACGCTACGGCAAGTTCTCGGGTGCGAGCAACTACTTCGTGCTCGCCGGCAAGAAGAGCGACACGCTCGACGAGCGCGTGGGCTACTACGGCGAGCGACTCGTGCTCGAAGCGCAACGATTGGGGCTCAACACCTGCTGGGTGGGCCTCACCTACAAGAAGAACAGCGATACCATGGCCACCGCCGAGGGCGAGAAACTGGTGTGCGTAATCGCGCTCGGCTATGGCGCGAACAAAGGTGCCGACCACAAGCTGAAGTCGCCCGACAAGGTGTCGAAAACGCCAATGATGGAGGCGCCAAACTGGTATCAGCGCGGCGTGGCCGCGGCACTGCTGGCGCCAACGGCGATGAATCAGCAGAAGTTCGTGTTCGAGTTTGTGCCACAAAACTCGGTTACGGCCCGCGCCAAACTCGGTTTTTACAGCAAGGTGGACTTGGGAATAGTGAAGTACCACTTCGAGATTGGAGCCGGCAAAGAGAATTTCAAATGGAACAATTAATATTATAACCGTCATGAACAAGCTATTGAGAACGTTACTACTGCTCGGCGTCACTGTTATGGTCGCCATGAGCGCCAACGCGCAATACTACTCTACCGACCGTCGCTACAGCTACGACCGTAGCCGCTATCGCCACACGTCGAGCTACGGCGACGTGTGTGAAGTGCGCCTCAACCGCGCCGGCGAGCTCGAAGAGCAAATGGCTCCGGATATGTTCGATCGCGTGCGTCTGCTCGTGGTGGACGGCCCGCTGAACGGCACCGACTTCAAATTCCTGCAAAAGCTGCTTAAGCGCAACCGCTGCGTCGACGACGAAGGGCGCTCGGTCGACAACTACGTCGACCTCGACCTCGCACGCGCGCTCATCGTGGGCGGCGGCGACTCGTATTACTCCTACTATCGCACCGCCCACGACGAGGTGGGACAATCCATGTTCTATAGCTGCAACCGCCTGCGCTCTGTCGTGCTGCCCGAGCGCGTGCGAGTAATCGCCGACGACGCATTCCGCTATTGCGGCAATCTGGAGGAGGTGATTATGCCGCCCACGGTGCGAGCCCTAGGCAACGGCGCCTTCTACAGCTGCTCCGACCTCAGCCGCATCTTTCTGCCCGACGGTGTCGAAAGCATTGGCAAAGATTGTTTTGAGGACTGCACAAGCCTCAAGGAGATGGATCTGCCGCCGGCCTTGCGCACGATTGGCGACGACGCTTTCGCCAACACACGGCTCACGCAAGTGCGACTGCCTAGCCGACTGCAATCGCTCGGCAACGGCGCGTTCGCCAAGACCAACATCCGCTCGCTCTTCATTCCGGCATCCACACAAATAGCCGGCAACACCCTCGGCCGGATGGCCTATCTCGAGAACATCGAGGTGGAAAACGGTAGCGACTTCTACACCTGCGAGAACGGCGCGCTCTACGACCGCGACGGCACCACCCTACTCTACTTCCCGCAGGGCAAAGGCGGCAGCTTCGCAGTGCCCGACGACGTCACAGCCATCGCAGCCAACGCCTTCGCAGCCAACGAGCGCCTGACCGCAGTCCACCTGCCGGCATCGGTAACATCGATTGGCGACAAAGCGTTTGCCGGCTGCAAAGGCTTGGAACAAGTGGTGTTGCCACCGCGGGTCAACACGTTCGGCAACAGCATGTTCGCCAATTGCTCGCGCCTGCGCGAAGCGGCTATTCCCGACGGAATTACCGTTCTACCCTACTCCACCTTCGAAAACTGCTCGTCGCTCACCGGCGTAGAGCTGCCTGAAGGCATAGTCTCTATAGGCGAGAAAGCGTTCGAAAAATGCGGCGCGCTCATATCGATTGAACTGCCGTCCACTCTGACTAAACTTTGCGAGAAAGCGTTCCACGACTGCCAATCACTCACGAGCATCGACCTCGGAACGTCGCTCACCACCATCGGCAAAGAGGCGCTACGCGGCACCAAGGCCTTGCGCTCAGTCACGCTTCCCGCCACAGTGAGCACGCTCGAGAAAGAGGCGTTCCGCAGTAGCGGCCTGATTGACATTAATCTACCCGAAGGACTTATCAGCATCGGCGACAACGCACTGCGCGAGACTCAGCTACGCACGCTCACCATTCCGGCCTCGGTTCGTGAAATCGGCAAGAAGATAGCGGAGAAATGCAAGCTCGAGCGCATCACCTGCCTCGCCCCCACCCCGCCCAAGCTCGACAAGGTGAGCGACAACAAGACTCCGCTCTATGTGCCTGCGGCAAGCGTCGACACCTACAAGAGCGAGAAAAACTGGAAAAACTTTAAGCAGATATTACCCATTGAGTAACAAAATATTACTCATATTAAGCATAGTGATGGCCTCTCTGACGGCGGCACTCACGGCATGCGGCAACTCGCCACAGCGCGACTACGCTGTGGCGGGCTCCTTGCCGCCATTTGCACGGGTCGACAGCGTGAGCCTAGCCATTTTCCACGACGATTATCACCGCTGGATCGACGCCGGAAAAAGCCCGGTAGAGCGCGGGCACTTCTCCTTCGAGGGACAAATCGACACGGCTCGCCTGGCGTTGCTGATAGTCGACGGCGAGCAGCTGCACTTCTACCTCGAGCCGGGCACAACCACCATCGACATCAACCCGGACAACATCATCGTCACAGGCGGACGAGCCAACCACCGCTTCATGGCGGAAATAGTAAAGCGACAACGCCTGCGGCGAGAGATTGAGCGCAACCGACGAGACTACCTGCGACACTGCGCCGACTCCACGCTAACGCCCGACCTCGAACGCGAGTTCGTACGCCGCGACTCGCTGCTGCGATCACAATCGGCAAATTAGTTTTGTCGGCGATTTGGGCGAATTTTTATTTTTCTAATCCGGTAACTTAATCGGTTTTTGAGGGGGGCGCGATAAAATAGTTGTTAATATTTGTCGGAAATGAAAAAATATCGTACTTTTGTGGGTTAAACCACAAATATATGAGTAATAACACTAATTCATTCGACAATAAGCGCCGCGCATTTGGCGCCGTAATTGGCCCGATAGTGGCGATAATCCTTTGGTATATGCCCATTGAGGGACTCACGCCTATAGCTCACCACCTGCTCGCGATTATGTCGCTGGTAGCCATCTGGTAGATTACCGAGCCCGTGCCCATTCCCGTCACTTCACTCTTGGGCCCCACGCTGTGCGTAATCCTGGGTGTCGCGCCGGTCGACAAAGCGTTCGGCGCGTTCGCCAATCCTATGATTTTCCTTTTCTTAGGCGGTTTCCTGCTCGCCAAAGGCATGATGGTTAATGGCTTGGATAAGCGCATAGCCTATGGCATACTGTCGATGAAATGGGTGGGCGACTCGCCGCGCCGCATCTTCCTCGCCATCGGCTTGGCATGCATCATCTGCTCTGGCTGGATCAGCAACACAGCCACAGCCGCCATGATGTTTCCCATCGCTTTAGGCTTGCTCGACGCCATTCGCGACATGATGGCCACAAGCGGGCGCGACATCGACCTCAAAAAGTATAAATATTCCACCGGCTTAATGCTAATGACGGCATACGCCTGCTCTATAGGAGGAGTGCTCACCCCTATCGGCACTCCGCCCAACATCATGATGATTAGCTTCCTCGACCAGCTCGCGCCCGGCTCGCCCGACATCTCGTTCTTCCAATGGATGATTTGGGGCGTGGTGGCGATGGTGCTGTATTTTGCGGTGGCCTACTTTGTGCTGTGGCGAATGTTCCCGGCCGATGTCAAGCACATTGAGCACGCCCGCGAATTCATTCAGGAGCGCGCACGCAGCTTAGGCAAATGGAATCGAGCGCAAGTGAACACTCTCATCGCCTTCGCCGTGGCGGTCGTGCTATGGGTGGCGCCGAGCGTGCTTTCTCTCATTCACGGCCCACACTCCGCTATTATGAAGTTCTACGACAGCCATTTCCCGGAGTGCATCGCGGCCATGATTGGGGGCTTGCTGCTATTCTTCATGCCGGTAAACTTGAAAGAGAGTAAGATGACGCTAAGCTGGAAACAGGGTATGGAAGGTATCGACTGGGGCACTCTACTACTGTTTGGAGGCGGTCTGGCAATGGGAGGATTGATGTACACCACAGGCCTCTCCGACTGGATTGGCGACGGCATTAAAGCGGCGATGGGCGGCAAACCGTCGGAATATCTGTTTATCGCCGTTTTCTGTGTGTCGGCATTGCTGCTGGCCGAGTTCACCTCTCACACCGCCGCTGTCAACCTGATCGGAACAATATCTATCGGCACCGCCGTCTCTCTGGGATTCAACCCAATTCCGGTGGCGGTTGGCATCGCTCTGGCCTCGTCGTTAGGGTTCATGATGCCGGTGTCGACACCTCCAAACGCCATCGTCTACGCCTCGGGATATGTGCCCATCACCAAGATGATTAAATCGGGATTTATTATCGACGTCATAGGCGTGTTCTGCATCACTATTCCTATTGTCCTCATAATTGTAAAAGCGATAATGGGAGTATAGCGCGGGCCTCGCGCCCGAAGAGTGCGACGCCATGGCAATGGTGATTTTTCATCATTGCTGTGGGTGTTTTGCCAAATAATGCTTACCTTTGCGGTGATTTTAACACAAAACTCAGCAATAATGGAAGTAATTCAAAGTTTCACTATCGACCACACCCGCCTCAAGCCGGGCATCTACGTCTCACGCGTCGACAAAGGGTTTACCACCTTCGACCTTCGAATCACCGAGCCCAACAAAGAGCCGGCCATGGCTCCGGCAGCCATACATAGCCTTGAGCACCTGATGGCGACATGGTTTCGCAACAGCGAGGCTAAGGACGACGTGGTGTACGTTGGCCCTATGGGCTGCCTTACAGGTATGTACATAATAATGACAGGCGACTATAGCGTCGACGATATGCGCCGCCTCACCATCGAGTGTCTTGAATGGATTATCACCCAAAACGAGGTGCCGGCCACCACGCCCGCCACCTGCGGCAACTACCTGCTGCACGACCTGCCTATGTGCAAATGGGAAAGCGAGCGATATCTCAGCCGACTGCGGAACGATTTCCACAGCGAATATAGCAAGCTGCAAATCGTGCTCGACGACGGCAAAACATTTGCCGACGCATAAGCGGCCGGCCACAGCCAGCCAGCCGACCCGCGCCGTTTGGCGCGCGACCAAACACTACTACCAAAAATCAACGCCAACCATGTTCAGCTTAAATTATAAAGTCACAACCAGCACCTGCGACAGCCTCGGACGCCTCAAACTCTACTCCGCGCTGCAAATGCTGCAGGACTGCTCCGAGATGTGGATCGACACAGAGCCAGTGGTGAAAGACTTCTTCCACCACAACAACATGACGCAACTGCTCGTGTCGCGACAGGTCGAAATCATCAGAGTGCCGGAGTTTAAAGAGGAACTCACGGTCAACACCTCGGTGTACGACTGCAAACCGATGTTCGGCTTCCGAAACACGTATATCTACGATGCCGACGGCAAACCATGCTATCGCACATGGAGCATGGGAGCCTTCGTCGACAAAACAACCGGAAAACTCAAACGCATCGACCCGGACACTATCGACACGCTCGCCATCGAGCCGAAAAAGGAGATGAACTACCGCGACCGGCGCATCATACTGCCTAAGGACGGAGGCGTAGCCCTCGAGCCGATTAAGGTGCTAAGGGCCGACATCGACTATAACAAGCACCTCAACAACGCCAACTACGTGCGCATGGCCATGGAACTGCTACCCGACGACTTCAAATTCCGCCACCTGCGCATGGAGTACCGCGTGCCGGCA
The DNA here is from genome assembly GCA_017478265.1 of Muribaculaceae bacterium. GTDB lineage: Bacteria > Bacteroidota > Bacteroidia > Bacteroidales > Muribaculaceae > Sodaliphilus. The sequence goes on from JAFVDY010000152.1 coordinate 11,598, forward strand.
AAGTTATATGACTGCCTCACCCCGCGCGTTTATCCGATCGAACGAGGCTTGATTGTAGCCCTCTCTATCGACTCCGAGGTGAGCTGCATAATCGAGTTCACCGAATAAATAACAGTAAAAAAAAGATGACGCCTCATCACTGCGCCACCTTAATTTTTACATATTAGATGAATTTGATAAATTCGTCTAATTTGTTAAATTTGTAGTTATAAATTATTTTCTTAGTTTTATAACGGATTAGAACTTAACTCGAAGTCCGGCAGCGAGGAAGCCCTGCTCGCCGAAACCAAGCTCAACGAAACCGCGCACCATCGTGCCGTACTCAGCGCCGATAGGTGTCGCTTGCCAACCGAACGCGGCCTGGGTGCTATTCTTCTCATTGCCCGACGACACGCCAATGATAACGCCGATAGCGGCTTTCGAGTACATGCTGAAACGCTCGCGATTGTACCAATTGTACTTAACGGCGGGCATAATACCGATGTAAGTGGCGCGCGAACTTTCGCTTTCGCTCCATTTACACGTTCCCACAGTGGTCAACAAGCCTACGCCAAACCGCTCCGACGGACGGCGGATATATTCCAGCCCGAAGGGACCGATGTAGTGAGTTTGCTTGCCAAAATTAACTCCACTAATATACGACGAGCTCACATCGGTGAATGCGCCGATACCGTACGAGAGGCTGATTTCGTTATCCCAGTCGTCATCATCTTGAGCGTTGACGTTAAGAGCGACTGCCACAACAAGAGCAAATAATAGTAATAATTTCTTCATAACGTAATTCATTATAATTTAATAATTTTCAGTACGAATAAATAATCAAACCACACTTTCGGGTTGCAAATTTATATTTTTTTTCGCTCACGCCCACAATAATCCAAAAAAAATCTCTAAAACGGCACTTTTTTCGAAAAATTCCGCCTGCTGTGAAGATACGCCGCACAATTTATTACTACCTTTGCACCGCAAAACCGACAACGAGTAACCAATAACATATTTTTATTTATAATTTTTAATTTAAAATTTATAATTCCCCCCGCCCTATGCAACGAGAATTAAAATGCCCTAAGTGCGGCAACGTCTTTACCGTCGACGAGAACGACTACGCTCAACTGCTGAACCAAGTGAGAACCGCCGAGTTCAACTCCGAGGTGGAACAGCGCCTTCACGAACAACACGCACGCTGGAAAGCCGAACACGAAGCGCAAGAAGCAAAAAACGAAAAGGGATTCCAAACCGAACTCGGAAAGAGAGAACGAACTATTGCCGACCGTGATGCCACCATCGCCGAGCTTAAACAACGCCTGATGAGCATCGAGAAAGTGAAAGACGCTGAACTGAAAACGGCCATCGCTCAAAAGGACATCGAAATCGGACGGCTAAGTCAAGAGAAAGAGCTCGCAGTGCGCGACGAGCAGCAGAAGGTGGGGGCCGTGCTGCAAGAGCGAGAGCGAACTATCGCCGATTTGAAAGCGCAACAGAAGATAGACCGAAGTGAGGCCGAGGCCACACTGCAACGCGTAAAAGCGGAATACGACATACGGCTCAAAGCCGCCGGTGAGGAACTGGAACGAGTCAAGGACATGAGAGCGCGTCTCTCGACCAAGATGGTGGGCGAAACGCTCGAGCAGCACTGTAACACTCTGTTCGAAACAATGCTCCGCCCGTTCATGCCTAACGCATACTTCGAGAAGGACAACGATGCCTCGGGAGGCAGCAAGGGCGACTTCATCTTTCGCGACTCGGAGGATGGATTTGAGTACATCTCAATTATGTTTGAGATGAAAAACGAAATGGACGAAACGGCCACAAAACACCGCAACGACGACTTCCTGCGTAAGCTCGACGCCGACCGCAACGCAAAGCATTGCGAATTCGCGGTGCTCGTATCGCTGCTCGAGCGCGACAGCGAACTCTACAATAGCGGCATTGTAGACGTAAGTCACCGCTATCCCAAGATGTACGTCATTCGCCCGCAGTTCTTCGTCCCGCTCATCACACTGCTCGTGCAGACGTCCAAAAAGAGCGTCGAGCTAAGGCGACAACTCGCCATAGCGCAAA
>JAFVDY010000153.1 GCA_017478265.1 Muribaculaceae bacterium
AAGGATGCACACTATACCGCTACCACTGTCCCACCCAATCCATATCAATAAATATCCACATAATAATTCAAAAACAACCAAACAACCACTGTCCCACCCGTCCCACAATGCATATTCACTCATATCCAACTTTGTGCCCATCCGATCATTCCGATTACTCCGTGCCACCGCCCGCTCCGCCCGCCACCCACTGTCCCACCATTGATAACATTTTTTTGACACCAGAACGGATAATAAAATATTTTTTTTTATATTTGCACGCTAATAGAGATTGAAAACTAAAAATTTCAGCATTATGAATACTATCAAGTGCCCGCAATGCGGTAGTGAGATGGTGGAGGGCGGCACGTGTCCGTTTTGCCATTTCAGCGCTCCGGAAGCGCAGGATGTAGAGGTATCTGCCGGCGAAGCAATCGAGGTGGTTGATGCCGACGAGGCTATTCCCGTCGACGACGAGGAAGAGGCCACAACGATGCTTTTACCCAAGCAGCAGAGGCCGCAAGCGGCGCCACCGCAGCTGCCCCAAGAGCCGCCGGCTCAGCAGCAGCCGCAACAGCAGTTCGACTGGCAACCGCCGGCCGATCAAGCTCCGGCTCAGCAGCATGAGCAGCAGCAGTTCGACTGGCAACCGCCGGCCGATCAAGCTCCGGCTCAGCAGCATGATCAGCAGCAGTTTGGATGGCAACCGGCAGGCGGACAGCTACAGCAAGGGCCGCAACCTATGGCAGATGCTCCGAAAAGCAAAACCGGATTGATAATCGGCATTATCGCCGGTGCGGTGCTCTTACTTGGCGCTATCGGCGCCGCGGCTTATTTCTTCCTGAAGCCGAGCGAAGTGGAGACAGTAGCGCCCGACACCAGTGCTGAGAGTGCTGAGAGTGAAGCGATTGACGCGAGCGCATCCGAAGCCTCAAGCGACCGCCTCAACTTAGGCTCGAAGCTTGAGAATGTGGCCGGTGCCACAGCGGTGACCGATTCGGCGCCTACCGGCGAAATCCCCGACGAGCGACTAACCGAGCCAGGTGCCCCCATCGAGCAGGCGAAGCCCGACGCCGAGCGGCAACGCCAACAGCAGCAGGCTCGTGAGCGGCAACGACGCCAACAGCAGCAAGCCGAACAGCAGCGACGCCGGCAGCAACAGCAGGCCGAGCAGCAGCGCCAACAGCAACAACAGCAGCAAAACGGCGGCAACCGTCGCAATATTGAATACGAGCGCGCGAGGCAAAACAGTCAACGTGTGTTCTAACAGTTTTCACCTTATAACGTAAATAACTAATTATGAGAACATTTATAGCAGCGGTTATAGTCGCCGCAATCGGCAGCCTGAGCGCGCACGCCGGCAGCATCGTCAACCAAGTCTACTTCAGAGCCAAGCTCGATGACAAGATTCCAGTCGAGATTTCGATAGCCGTTGACGCCCACCACATAGCGGCGGGCTACATACGCTATACCGCGGTGAGCAAAACGCCCATCCTGCTGGCCGGACGATGGGAGGAAGACCCCCTGCCCGAAACGGGCGGCTACTACCAGCACCTCGACTTGCTGGAGTACGACGACAGCGGCTTGATAACGGGCCGCCTTGTAATCAACCTCGACGAGTCGGCCGTCACCAAGGGTCGCTTTCACTTCTCCGAGGGATTCTGGATCCACCCGCAAAAAGCCTGGGATGAAGATTTGGAAATAACCGATGTCACCATGCTCTCCGACCTGCCAGACTACTTCGACACTACGCTACTCGACCCGGCGACTCGTGCCGACATCGGCGACCACTACGAGTACGGCGTGTTTAACGCCGACAACACCGCGTGGCGAGGCGGCCAGATTGAGCTGTTCTACAACGAAAAAGGCAAGCAGGTGATGGAAGTGTCCAACACCTCGCCGTGGCTCGACAGCATCGCGAACCTCTCCAACGTGGTGCAAACCGGCGAGAGCGAAGGCGCGGTGCAGTTTAACGATGTGAACGAGTGTCATTACAGCTTCGAGGCGCGCTACTACAAACGCTTTGTAGCGCTCACCACCACCGGTGGCGCCGACAAAATCAACAAATGCTTCAAGGGCTGGCAAGGCGTGGAGGGCATCTACCTCAAGACCGAGGCCGACCCGGGCCCCGACGAAGAGTAACCCCTCCCCCACCCAATACCCTATTGAAAATCATGAAAATAGCTACTGAACGTCGCGCCGCGATCGGGCGCCACTTAGCGATAATACTCCTGTTTTTAACAGCATCGATTGCGTCGCGAGCCGGCGTGGCCGAGGTGGAGGCGTTATTGCAACGCTACGAGCGGCAGAGCGACGCCGACAAATGGCAACCCGCCACCGAGCTGCTGCAACAGCTCCACAGCGAGGACGAGGGCTACGTGGCCATTAAATTCACCGCCGCGAGCGACACTAAAGAAATCGCCGCCGAGGTGTATGTCAACACGTGCGACTACTTTTACAACCATAACGACTACGACCGCGCCATCGTCATGGGCGAGAAAGCGTTAGCGCCATGCAAAGGTGGCGCCATGGAGGCCGACTTGCTCAACGTGCTGGCGATGTCACACATGAGGCTGGCACACTATGAGCAGGCGGCGAGTTATGCCAAACAGTGCTATGCACTCGACGCCCGCGGCGGCGACCACGACATGATGAGCTCCTCGCTCAACACCATTGCCGGCATCTATATGGCCGCCAATCAGCCGCAGGAGGCCGAGAAATACATACTTAAGGCGATAGCTGAGGCCCACAAAGTGAACAATCCGGCGCGCCTGGCAGTGCTCGAAGGCATGGCCTCGGAGATTTATCACGCGCAAGTGAACGACAACAAGGCGCTCGATTATATCAACCGCTCTATTGAGTACGAGCGACAGTTAGGCAAAAGCGACCGCCTGCTCGTACGTCAGGTACAGAAAGCCTCGGTGCTCAACGGCCTGAAACGCTACACCGAGGCCGAAAAGCTGCTCAAGCAGATTATGCCCGACCTCGAGGCGTCGGCCGACCGTCACACGCTCGCCATCGCCTGCAACAAGCTGGGTATGGCGCTGTTCTCGCTCAACCGAGAGCGGGAGGCGGTGCCCTATTTCCGGCGCGCGGCAGCCATTCTGCAAAAGCTCGGCGACTTGGGCAATGAGCTTCACTCGCGCCGAGGCCTGTACGAGAGTCTGTGGTACAGCAACCCCGACAGCGCCAAAATCGAGCTCGACCGTTTCGATTTGATTAAGGACTCGCTCTACCGCACAGCATCAGCGCAAGGCTTGGCGCGCATCAACGCCGAGCTCGACAACGACTGGCTACGCAAGAGCAACAGCGAGAAGCAAGCCACCATCAACCGTCAGCGAGTCATCATCGTAGCCGGCATTTTGGCCACCATACTGATAGCATTGGGGATATGGTGGTGGATGAGAAGGCGTATGCGCAGGCGAGAGGCCGCTTTGCGCAAAATCATCGACGAGCTGCAAAAGCCGGCAAGCAGCGAGCCGACAGCGGCGACCCACGCCCTATCGAGCGACGACCGCGACTACCTTAATCGCATAGTAACCATCGTCGAGCGCGCGTTGCCCGACGGCGACTTGAGCATCGAAGCCATCGCCGACGCGATGTGCACCACCCGCGGCAACCTCAACCGAAAGGTCAAGAGCATCACCGGCAATTCCACGCAGCAGTTCGTGCTCGGATTGCGCGTCGAGCATGCCTGCCGGCTGCTGGCCGAGAGCGACACGCCGGTGACCGACGTCGGACACCGATGCGGCTTCGACAACGCCGTCACTTTCTCGCGGGCCTTCAAGCGCATTAAAGGCGTGTCGCCCACGCAATATCGTGCCGAACACTATCAAGAATAATTATTAATATTTTACTGTATTAAGCCGTCTTTGCACGATTGTGTATAGACGGTTTTCGCGTTTTAGGCTACTTTTGCCCTGTTTTAAGTGGCTTAGCGCCATTTTGCACGATTGTGTTAAGCATCAGGCTCATTTTGTAAAGAGTGGAAACGCCCTCGCGATCTACCTTTGCACTATGAAAACTAACTATAACATTATGGCAAAAGTCCTCGGCGAGGACATATTGAGAGAGAACAGCGAAGCGGTGGCTACCATCAGCGAGATTGTGACGCGGCTGATGAGCCTCGGCATGGTTAACGTCGAGCGCGTTGCCGCCGAGTATGGCTGCACCCGCGGCAACCTCAACCGCAAGGTGAAGGCGCGCACGGGGATTACACTTCAACAACTGGTGGTGGCAATCCAGCTCAACCATGCGGCGCGGCTGCTATTGTCGCAGAACGAGCTGATGAAGCACGAGATAGCCTCGCTAAGCGGCTTCGAGAGCCCGTCGAGCTTCTCGCGAGCCTTCAAGCGCGTGGTGGGTATGACGCCCACCGAATATGTGGAACAAAACAAACAAAACAGATAACGATTGATGAAGAAATCAGCATTACTACTCATCGCGATTTTAACCGCCAACACTTTAGCGTTCGCCTCCACCTATTACGGATTTAAGATTGGAGGCGTGGCCGTCAACAGCGACAATTACAAGAATGTGACCGGCAACTATATCAAGGCCAACTACGACGGTGCATATTCGGTGGTGTACGACCCCACCACCAACACCGTCACGCTCGACAACGTGAAAATCGAACGTACCGGATCTGACAACCGCTGCATCTTCAACGAGAACAACAGCGGGCTGAAAGTGGTGATTAAGAACTCGTGCTATTTCTCGTCGACCACCTGCGCGGCTATTCGCATCGAGGCCAACACCACCATCAGCGGCGACACGCCCGACGCGCTGTTGCGCGTGAATTGCAGCGACGGTGACGCAAACTGCGTCTACGTCGTCGACGGTGCCACACTCACGCTCGACCACCTATTCAGCCAAATGTACCTCACCGGCAACACCAACTCCACCATCGAGGCCAAAGGCAACGGCGAGAAGCTGGTGGTGCACCACTCGCGCCTCACCGCCTCGAGCGAGGGAGGCAGCGCAATAGTCGACTTTGCCGAGGTAACGAGCGACAACTCGCTAATGCTTATGGACATCAACTCATCGTCGAAACAGGCTGTGAGCAACGTGTCGGCATTCAACATCAGCGCCAACCCCAATCCTCCCGTGGTGGGGTACGCCAACCACATCTCGAACGTCTATGAAATCCACTATACCGGCACAGCCCAGTTCAGTAGCGGCCAAAAGACTTTCATAAGCGGCGGCTCCGCACTTAAGGGGCAAGACATCATCATCACCACCTACATCTACATCAACTCCGACATCTTCCCCGACCAGGCGTTCCGCGGTTGGCTTCTCAATAAATTCGGCTCCACCATCAGCAGTGCCGAGCTTATTACCGTTCGCGACATCGACTTCACCACCTATCCGGAGCTGAGAGACGTAAAGAATTGGGAAGGTATTCAGTATCTGCCGTGTTTGCGCTCGCTCGACTTCAGAGGCGGCTCGGCCAACACCTTCGGCGACCTCACAAAGTGCTCCGACATCACCTACATCAACTGCAGCCAGAACAATATGACGCAGGACGACTGGAAAACCGTAATGAACAACCTGCCCAAAGTGGCCGGAGGAAAGATTTACACCTTTGTGAGCCATGCCTACAACGACGGCAATGTGCTGCCACGGCGCTTACACGTGGCGACTGCCTACAGCCGAAACTGGCAAGTGTTCACCGACCGAGGGGAGATCCGCTGCGACGAGGATTACACGCCCATCGACCGCGACTTCTTCCCCGACTACTACTTCCGCAAAACGCTCTACGAACTCGACTTCGGCAGCGACTGCATCCTCTACGACTCGGAGAACAAGACGCTTACAGAGGTTAAACTGCCGGCGGTCCAGACTTCCACAGGAAGTTACGCGGGGCAAATCACCGACGTTACTGGTATCGAGTACTTTACCAATATGGCGAAATTCACCTGCGAGCACAACCGCCTCGTATCTATCGACGTGTCGAAGAACCCGAAACTCAAAAGCCTCTATTGCTCGAGCAACCGCATCACAGCAGAGGGCTGGGACCGCATTATCGAGAATTTGCACGGCAACGAGATAGCGATTTACGGCTATCTGAATGGTTACTCCGGCGACAGCAACGCGAAGCCCACATTCATACAAGTGTCGGAAGCGAAGAAGAAGAATTGCACTCTATATTACTATTTAACCAGTTGGCAACCATATAGCGACTATGTGGCTATAAACTACAATAATTTCCCCGACGCCAACTTCCGCAAATATCTGCTTTCGCGCGACTTCGGCGCCGACGAGCGCCTCTATGCCGACGAGGCTCTCACCGTGGATATGATGCTTATCGATGTTAAAGGCATCGCCGACCTCACCGGCATCCAATATTTCCCCAACTTGGGCTACCTGCGCGCCGACGGCAACAAGCTCGAAAAGCTCGACCTGCGAGACAACACCAAGCTCTACGACCTCAGTTGCGACAACAATGGCATGACAGAGCTATATTTACCCGAGAGTGAAAGTTTGACACGCCTCAGTTGCAACAGCAATAACCTCACCTCGCTCGATGTGAGCGGCCACAGCAAGCTACGGTATCTCTCCGCCAACTTCAATCAACTTTCGAGCCTCAAGCTCGGCAACAATAATGTTCTCGAATATCTATATTGCGCAGTCAACCAACTCAAAGGCGAGGCAATGGACCAACTGATTGCCGAGTTGCCAAGCTCGATTGTCGAAGGTGAGTTTCACATAATCAACACCAATAGCGCATTTACCGAGGGCAACGAGATGACTGCCGAGCAGGTGGCCGCGGCAATAGCAAGAGGCGTGACGCCATACTGCTACGACGGCCAAAAATGGGTGCCCTACCCCATCGAGCAACAATTCGAGCGAGGCGACGTCAACGAGGACGGAAACATCAACGCCGGCGACGTGAGCGCGCTCTACAGCGTAATCCTCGGCACCGACATCACCTTCGCCCATAACGCCGACCTCAACAACGACGGCAACGTCAACGCCGGCGACGTATCTACACTCTACGAACTGATTCTCGCGAAATAATCAATTAAACTCAAATTACTATGAAAAGATTAGTATTCATTATTATGGCTTGCGTGGCTCTGTGCGCCAACGCACTCGAATTTACGGTAGACAAACTCACGTACTCCACCACTAATGTGGCAGAGGGCAAAGTGCGTTGTACCGGTCTCGCCAGTGGTGCGTCACCGGCGAGTATCCTCATCCCGGGAAAGGTGACCTACAACGGCACCACCTATCAAGTGCAAATCGTCAATGCCGAGGCATTCGCGAGTAATGAATCGGCCACGGTTCTCAGAATAGGATGGGGAGTGGAGTATATCCGCTCCAGCGCTTTTTACAATACAAAATTAAAGTATGTGTACCTGCCCAGTTCTATTAAAGAGATAGGTATCGAAGCCTTCCATTATTGTCCTCTTGTGCGTGTCTGTCAAGCGATTAGCACATCATATCCCATAATATATAATGCGTTTGAGCAAGACCGAAACTTTAAAATTGTCATCAACCCAACCATCGCCTCACAAGTCAATACCGCCAATAGGGCAGAATGGATTACTGCCGATGATGACGGCACGCTCGGAGTAAACGGCGCTCTTGCCAACGACTTTGAAGATGACTACCAGTATTACGTGATTACGAGCGCCGTGGGCGCATCGACCAACACCGCCATGCTGGTGGGCGCCCGCAACGGGAAGACCGCTATCGACCTGCAGAATAATGCGCTGTGCGGCACCAACACCGAGTACGGCGGCAGCGGCAATTTCTATTGCCGGTTCACCGCTATCGCCGAGCATGCTTTTGAAGGCAACACCACCATCACCAGCGTGGGCGCCGACACCGACTACACGCCCTGGCTCGAGGAAATAGGCACCATGGCGTTCAGCGCGTGCACCTCAATCACAAGCATCGTGACCAACGCCAAGAAGATTGGCAACGGAGCATTCCGCTACTGCACAGCGCTCAAGTCGCTCTCTCTGTATAACAGCACAGGCGAGAGTTTCGGCGTGCAAGAGCTTAGCACCGGAGCGTTCTCGGTGGCAGGACTCACTCAGGTTTATATCCCTAAATCAATGAAGAAAATCGACTATTCGGCTTTCTCCGGATGCGCGTCGCTCAAGAGCTTTGAGGCAAACAGCAATAACGAGCGCTACTACACTGCCGATGGCGTGCTTTACGACACTCAAGAGGAAACGTTGCAACAGGTGCCCGCGGTAGCCGTCATCAGCACCATCACGTGGCCGCTTTGGGTTACAAAGATTGGCCGATTGGCCTTCGAGGGCAACAAGAACATCCAGACCCTCAATATCCCTTACGGCGTCACAAGCATTGGAGAGTACGCATTTAACAACTCAAATATCAAATCATTGAAGGTGCCATCGTCGGTGACAGATTTCGAACCGTTTACGTTTAGAGGCATGAGGGCAATCAACAAATTGTTTTTTAACAAGGAGTCTATTCCCGACGCGTTAACCATCTACGGAACCGCCTTTGAGGGCATCGCCACGGGCGCGCAGCTTTACGTGCCTCGCGGCAGCCGCGACAGTTTTGTTGCCAACAGCACGTGGAACAACGCGTTCTCGGTAATTAGCGACGGCGGTGCCTTCGACATCGAGACCACCGGTTCACGATACTACACCGTCACGAGCACCGATCAGTATACCGACACCGTGGTGCAAGCCGCTCCCGCCGACGGACAGGCGAAGCTGGTATACCCCCCTCTTCTGCACAATTACTACGAACAGCTGTTGGTTGAAAACACCGTCAGTGCACGCGGCAAGACTTATATCGTCACAAGCATCGACTCGCACGCCTTCGACGGATACACCAAGCTCAAGATGATCAACGGCGGCTTGGGGCTCAAAACAATTCCCACCCGCGCGTTTGCCGATTGCAGCAACCTCGAAACAGTACGGTTCCGCTACCTCGAGACCATCGGCGAGCAGGCGTTCTACAATCTCAAGAACCTCAAGACGTTCCTATGGGGCGAAAGCCTCAAAACCATAGCCGACAACGCCTTCAACGGTTGCGGCTTCGACAAGGAGATTGTGCTACCGGCCTCAGTAACGAGCATCGGTTCGCGCGCCTTCTACAACTGCGCCTCGCTGCCGGGACTGTTCCTGAGTAATCCCACAGGCGGCACGATCACCTGGCAGTTCTACGGCAACAACGCCGCCGGCTTCACGTGCTACGTGCCACTGAACGCGTTCTACCGCTTCAGCAACTTCGCCACATGGACAGTGGGCAGCGGCACCGCCGCCGACCAGATGCACCCCTATCTCAAGCCCGAGACCGAGTGGAGCGTGTTCTCGTGCCACAAGCCATACGTTCTTGACGACGATGCCGAGTACTATGGGATTATCAACTATGACGACGGCAAAGCCATTGTTACGACACAGAAGTCCGCGCTGCCCGGCTATTCCTACACCGCGCTGTTGATGAGAGCGACTCCGGGCTCCGTCCACCGTCTCAAAATCACCGACAGCGGTTCCATCCTGGCCACGATGCTCAAGGGAGCGTATGAGCCGAACGTGAAGGTGGAGACCGAAGCCGACGGATACACCAACTTCGTGTTCAATCCAGCCACCGCACGCTTTGAGCGTATCAGCGGCTACAAATACTTCCAGCCGGGACAAGCCTATCTGCGAGTGCCCACCACAGCCGCCGCCGAGATCCAGATCGACATGCTCTATCAGGCTCCGGCGTTCGACAAAGGCGATGTCAACGAGGACGGAAACATCAACGCAGGCGACGTGAGCGCGCTCTACAGCGTAATCCTCGGCACCGACCTCACCTTCGCCCGCAATGCCGACCTCAACGACGACGGAAACGTCAACGCCGGCGACGTGTCTACGCTCTACGAGCTAATCCTCGCGAAATAACTTATTATCAACAATTTATAAATCAATTTATCCTTTATGAAGAAACTATTTTTTCTCGCCGTGGCTTTAGTGGCTATGATGGCTGTGAGCTGCGGCGGTGGTCAAGAGAACAAGATTCCCGACGATTTCATCGTTATCGACACCACCGGCTACTCAATAGCGGTGCCTGAGCAGTTTGGCGTAAGCTATGTGGAGGACAACCGCTACTGGTCGTCGGCTCAACACGTGGGCTCGCTCATGTTCGACTATCTCACCAACGGCCCCACTCCCGCCAACTTCAAGGAGTACGCCGAGAAGTTTATCCAAGAGAAAACCGATGGCGCTGAGCCCGTTGGACAACCCGTGGTGGAAGCCGACAGAGTGATTGTAAAGAGCAACCGACAGTCGGGCAGCCGCGTAAATCACGACACCTTCTTCATGGTAATGGGCCAAAACGGCAAGGCTATCCGCGGCTACGTGTCGCTCGACGAGGACTCTCTCGCTCAATGGGAACCCAAGGTCGACATCATCATCAACTCCATCAAGCTGAAGTAACCCCCTTCCCCATCATTTTCCCCCGGTTGCCCGCCCCACGGCAGGCAACCGCTTTTTTCACTTACTATAGCTTCTCTTTTAATTCTTTGAGAAGATTTTGCTTGAAATTAGACACAAGACGTTCTCGCTCTTCACTTGTTGGATATGTACCGTAAGCGAAATTTTTGTTCAGCATGCCATCCACAAAATAGTGTTCTTCGAAGAATGTCACGTAAAAAGCTATCTCTATATCCATCTCAACAAAATGTGGATGCGTAGGCGACATCATCTCGCAACGGAACCACATCGATTTAGCGTGATTGACAAAATCAAGTATCTGCGTATCGGTTGTTCCTCGCATTGGTATATTTATATTCAATCCGCCTTTATAATCGGTGTTTTTTGACAAATTGCAATATGCCATGGTACTACTGAAGCGGAATATTTCTTTCACCGCTTCGATTGCGCGGGAGTAGCCCTCAACTATAGGAAAGAATACAAACTCCAACACATTCCACACCTCATCAGCGCTTAGACGTTTTTTTGACTGCTCAACAGCTAAATCCTGCTTTTTCTGGCGTTCGAGTATTTTCAGTTCCTTCAGAAAGTCATCATCTTCTTCTATGCTCTGTCCTTTCGCGGCTCTAATGCAAATGGTCAATGCGCGTGCCATACAATTTTCAATATAGGTCACAAACGGGCGTATCTGGCCG
>JAFVDY010000154.1 GCA_017478265.1 Muribaculaceae bacterium
AGCGGGTTCCTTTCTCCGTGACGCTGATCCGGTCCACAAAGCTCTCGCCGGTATGGCGGTTCAGCCACCGACGGCGGCGCACCTTCAAAATCACCTTGTGGTCACGAATCGGGAAGTCTGTGATCGACACTGCGGACATGAAGCCTTTCGACTCATATTCATCGGACTTCATCAGGTACGGGTTCATACGTTCGTCAAGGCTGATGTACATCTCCATCAGCGACTCATTGACTTCAACTGAAGCTATCTCAAATCGGTCCAGTATCTCTTTGGGTAGGACCAAACGGGCTAATTGTTCATATACTTTCGTTTCCATGCCGCAAATATCGGCATTTTTCTACTTTCCACAACTATCTGCCCCCACCTTTTATCGGCTGAGCCGTTTTTAAACTACAAATTTAGCGAATTAGACGAATTTTACAAATAAATTTTACATACATTTACAATATAAGTTAAATTTTTTTATTCATTATTAAATATATAAAAATGACTAATTTTACTTTTTTCACCGGCCTAAAGGGCAGAATCGCGGCAGTGGTTCTGCTGGCGTGCTACGCTATGAGCGTAAGCGCACAAATCGTGCTCGAGGAGGTAATTCCCGACGCGAATTTTAGACTGTTTCTGAGAAAATCGGCTTATGCTCAAAACGAGACCTACTTTGAGCAGGCTAAGACCGATCGCTGGTATCCGTGGAAGCCGAGCGAAGAGTATGGCGAGAACCCTCTGGACAAAGATGAGTGGACTAGCAAGGAGTTTCAAGTAATCCAAGTATTGGATTTGAGCGCCGCCACCGAAAAGGTTTCCAACCTGACAGGTATCGACCGTTTTTATCGACTTACGCAACTCAATCTGAGCGGCCACAACCTTAGCGGCACAATCAACCTGGATTACAACTCGAGCCTACAGCAGATTGATTTGAGCAACAATGCCATTACCGGTCTGACGGTCAGCAGCTGGACCTCAAGTCTTACGAGCATTAACATCACCGGCAATCAAATCAAGAAGGCCGCGATGCTTGAGTTTATTGAGAGCCTATTCGACCGTGCCAATCCCGCGAACTACTATAGTTATTCGCAAGGCACAATTATTACCGCCTACGATGACGCCAACACCAACGAATGTGATGAGCAGGTGGCAGTGTCGGCCAACATCAAAGGTTGGACTATAAAAGACGGCACCGGCAATGAGTTCGCGCCTCCCATTCATTTGGCTAATGTGATTGAGGACGAGAACTTCCGTTGGTACCTGAGGCGCATCGCTTACGATCACAACAAGTACAATTTTAAATCTGATGTATGGCAGCCCAGCGGCGACTATAGCAGCCCCGAAAAGCCCTTGGATAAGGACACGTGGACGGTGCAGGAATTCCGTTTGATTAAGGAACTCAAGATGAACCCCAACAATATGGGTACCCGTAAAGTGAAGAGCCTCAACGGTATCAACTTGTTTCCTAACGTCAACAACCTCTATTGCACCGGACAACAACTTACGGAAGTTGACTTGCGTTCACTCAAGCGCCTCATAAATCTCGACCTGAGCGACAATCAAATCACGAGCATCCAGGTGCCGAAGGAGTCGAATGTGGGCGGAATAAAGAACACGAATATCTCGGGCAACAACATCAAGATAGGTGAGATGATGACGATATGCTACGATATGAGAACGTGTAACCAATCATCCAGCCCAACTCCAATATTCAAGATACGCAAGGCCAATGCTGAAGAAGACGGCAACGAGATTACGCCTTACGCCGTGTTTATGCTTACCTATAAGTGGTATACAGTGCAAGACGCCAATGGCGCTTCGCTATACGACTACGCGTTCACCCCATTCGAGCTTGAAGATTATATAAGCGATAAGAACCTTGTTGCCTATCTGCGCGAGCAAGCGTACACTGACAACGAGAGCTGGATTAACAATTATAGAACTTACCCCAGTGACTGGTGGTGGAGCAAGGACGAAGGTAGAAACTATTTGAACTCGGTAAGCAGCAACATGTTCAACAAGGAAGAGTGGAATTCGATGGACATCTTTATGCTTCGCCGTCTGTATCTCAACCGTTGGAACGCTGACAGCCTCGGCACCGACAGCAAGCTTATTACCGACCTGAGTGGCATCAAGCAACTGGAGATGCTCGAGGAGCTGAAAGTGGGCGGTCACAAGCTCGAGACGCTTGACGTGAGCTATATGCCCAACCTGCGTCTGCTGCACTGCGACAACCAGAAGTCGGCAAGCAAGCTGACGGAGCTTAACGTGGAGGGTTGCGAGTCGCTCTATCAGCTGTATTGCGACAACAACGACCTGAGCGACATCGACGTGAGCACCCTCGAGTCGCTGAAGATGATACGCTGCAACAACAACCCTAAGATGACCCGCCTCGATTTCAGTAACAGTCCGAAGCTTAACTATGTGGACTGCTTCAACTGCAGCCTTGAAGAGCTCAACCTCACTAAGAACCCCGAGCTGGCAACGCTCTACTGCTACGAGAACCGCGACAATGAGGTGGACGGTCCCGCCGCCACGCGTCGAGGCAAGCTCACCAACCTCGACCTGAGCAACAACCCCAAGCTGACAGAGCTGCGCTGCTCCAACCTGCCACTTACCGACCTTCATCTCGAGAACAACCAGAACCTTGAGAAGCTCTACGTCAACAACATCGACCTGAGTGGAGGCAAGTTGCAGAAGAACTTGATGTTTATGCCCAATTTGCAGGAACTGAGCTGCTTCGCCGACACCCTCGACGCGCTCGACGTGAGCGACAACCACGCGCTGACGAAGCTAATATGCTACCGCAACCAAATTGAGAAGCTCGACCTGAGTAACAACGTGGAGCTCGTGACGCTCAACTGCGGCGAGAACCAGTGGCACCCGAGCGACGGTGACGAGGCTAACGTGGACGAGCGCCGCGTGCCCCTGCCCTACGGCGGCAACCGCCTGATGACGCTTGACGTGAGCAAAAACACCAAGCTACAGACCTTGAGCTGCGCCCAGAACTTCCTCACCGACCTCGACCTGCGCGGCTTGACAGCCTTGACAAGCCTCAACTACGCCGAGCAAGAGCGAACAATCCAGGCCGAAATGACCCACGTGCATGGCAAGAACCTGTACTACCTGCGCATGGACGAGAACCTGGACGACAACGAATATATCCTCAAAACCCGTATCGCCGAGTCGAACACCGTGGACGGCACGTCGCAATTTGACATCTCGCTCGTCGACATGACCAGCTGGAGCAACGGCGTGACGCTAAACGGCACCAAAACCAATAGCGCCGGCGCGCCACGCATGAGGGCCGTGGCCACAGTGGGCGATGTGAACCCCGACTATGTGATTGGCAATATCCTTGTGCTCACCAACGTAAAAGAGACCGCCACCGACGCCACCGGCACCGTTACCTATAAATACAATGTGCCATTGGACGAGAGCGTCGACCCCGCCATCGACCAGCATACCGATTTCACCCTTCACTGGACTGCCAACCCGAAGGTGCCCACCGGTATCGACGACATCGCCACTACGCTCGCTCCCGCGGTGAAAGTGGAATACTACAACACGGCCGGCCTGAAGAGCGACGTGCCCTTCGACGGCATCAACATTGTGGTCACCACGCATGCCGACGGCACTGTGAGCACCGTCAAGCGGCTGAAATAATTAGAAATTAGGGAATTAGGAATTAGAAATTGACAGAGAGGTCGTTACCTTTACGGTGAACGACCTCTCTTTCGTTTATCGTTTTGCGGGCGGTTACTTGCGTTCGTCGCGGTGGATGGTGACCTGTGTGGCTCCGAAGCCGTACTCTTGGAACGAGGCGTCCTGCACCTCGCATTGCGGCCAGTAGCGGCGTAGCTCGTCGAGCAGCGCTTTTCGCAGCACGCCCTCGCCCTTGCCGTGGATGAATACCAGTTTCTGCCCCAAGTTGTTGCGGTTCTCGTTCATCACCTCGCGGAATTTGTCGAGCTGGTAGCGCAGCATATCGCTGTTGGAGAGGCCTCGCGTGTCGTCGAGCAGTTCGGCTATGTGCAGGTCCTGAACGACGATGTCGTGTCGGCGCTGCCTCGCCTGGCTGGGCTTCGACACCTGTCGGTTGTCGCGCCCCGCCCGCCTGTCGCGCATGCTGTTTTCGAGAGCGCTGCTATCGATGCGCAGCAGCTTCGCGGGCAGGTCGTTGCGCGTGATGTCGATTGCGAGCACCGGGTTGTCGAAGTACTCGTTGCTTTGGAACGAATGGAGCTTGTAGAACTTGGTCACATCGATGCGTCGCGTCACGAGAGCGGGGTTTTTGAGCGCGAACTGTTTGCCCTGCTTAAATGCTATGTATTGCACGGCGATGTGGGTGATGTCGTTGAGGTCGTCGTGCCCGAACTCATTGAGGTTCACCTGCATATTAGGCTCGATAATGCCGTGGAATTGCGTGGTCCAGCCGCGATCCTCGTCGGCTCGTGAGGCGTAGGTGATGTAGAGGAAGTAGTTACTGTCGTTGACCAGCACCGAGTAGAACGTGGTGGTGTTGAGGTGCTTGATCTCTCGCGGCTCGAAAGCGAGCGTGATGTTGAGAACTTCGCCTTCTGGAGTCTCCACCACCGGCTCCGGCTTTGGCTGCGGCGCCATGGTGGGCTTGTCGGGCTCTACCAGCTTGCTGCGCACCTGCAGCGGCCTGTCGTAGGAGTGGTGGTGAGCGGGTGCTCCGGCCTGCACTACCACCAGTTCGCTTGTGGGCACCGGGCGCTCAAAGCCGTCTTGATCTTCGACGTAGGCTGTTTTTCCGTCGAGTCGCACTATTTTCCCGCCTCCCACATCGTTGAGGAAGCGTACGGTATCGTTTATTTTCATCGTTACTCGTTACTCGTTGTGATAAGATAATTCCTAATTTATAATTAGTTGCCGGTGAGGATTATGGAGTAGAGGGCAGAGATGTCGCCGGCATTGACGCTGCCGTCGCCGTTGAGGTCGAAGAGGGCGTCGCTGTTGCCTGTGAGGATAGCCTCGTAGAGGGTGGAGATGTCGCCGGCGTTCACTTGGCCGTCGCCGTTGAGGTCGCCCGGAATGCGTATAGGCGCTGTGTCGCTGCTATAGACGAAGGGCACGGGCTCGCAATAGGCGGTGTAGACCTGTCGGCCGTTGTCGCCGGTGTAGCTGATGCGGGCGCGCAGATAGTAGGTGTTGCCGTCGGCGAGCAGCTTGCTGCCGGTCTTGATTTCGCTCGCCTGCTTGGCGCTGGAATAGCTGTGGCCGGTGGTCGACTCGACGTATCGCGTTCTGCCCCAAACCGTGGCGCTCGTCGACACCTCAAGCTGATAGTTGAACGCGGCCTCTTGCGGTACGAGCGTGATGTGCTGGTCGCTGTAGAGGGTGCCTCCGGCGAGCGGTATTGCCACAGCGGGCGGCTCGGCCACGAGGTAGGCGGTGGTGAAGGGCACTACGAGCGTCTCTTTATACACGCCTTGATCGTTGGTCATGGTCACGCGGGCATAGTAAGTGGTGCCGGCGAAGAGCGTTAGCTGCGGGATGTCGATGCTGCCGGTGGCCGATTGTCCGGAGAACACCAGCGACTCGTCAGTGAACTTGTTGTCGGTGGCGATTTGTGCCGTGGCCGTGGCGCTGTTGCCTGCTGTGTGCCAGCGCATGGTGAAGGAGGGGTGAACGTCCATTTGGTTGGCGTCGGGATAGGTGATGGTGAACACCTGCGGGATGAACGAGCGCACTTGGCTCACACCGTCGGCACGTTGCTCGGCGCACGCGCGCACTCGCCAATAGAAGTTGGTGGGCTTGAGGTCGCCCAGCTCGCTCGACAGTAACTGCGTGCCGGTGGTGGAGCGGCGCGCTATGATGTCGGTCATCGCGGCATCGGTGGCGAGTTCGAGCAGGTAGCCTTGGGCGCCGTCGACGGCGCTCCACGCGAGTGTGCACGGGTCGGGCGTCACCTCGCCGTCGGCGGGGCTGAGCAGCGTAGGCGCGTCGAGCGGCAGTCCTGTGCTGAAGTCGAGGAATGTCGGGCTGAACTCGTTGCTCATACGGTCGACGGGGCACACGGCGTAGTAGAAGCCGTAGCGGCGCGCTTCGGGCAGGGCGAACGAGGCGCTATAGCTCACCCCCAGCAAGTATTGGGGCTGGCAGCTGAACTCGGAGCGCGGCACCGAGTTGGGGATGGCGTAGATGCTGTACTTGTAGCCGTCGAAGCCGTTCCAGCTCAGGATGTAGTCGTTGCTCGCCAGGCCGGTTATCGCTCCAGGGTCGCTGCCCGGCTTCCATGCCATGGGTGGCGTGAGAGCGCGGCTGCTGAAGGTGGTGCGGTGTAGCACGTTGGCGAGTTCCTCGCGGTGGTTGGCGGTGCGATACAGGTAGTGGCAGGAGTAGAAGATCGAGCCGGGCGCGCCGTCGAGGTTGCTCGTGCGGGTGAGTTCCACCTCGTTCACATACTCGCGGTGAGCGTTCTCGTCGCTATCGGCGTTGAGCGACGATATTGACTGCGAGATGAACACGTGGCGGCCGAAGTGCTGCGCCATGCGTCCCCACCAGGGAGTGATTTTGCCGTAGTCGGCCGAGGCGCCAATGGGCCAGTAGACCTGAGGCGACAGGTAGTCGATGCTTTTGGCGTCGAGCCATGCCAGAGGGTCGCTGAAGATGTCGTTGTACTGCCAATCGCCGCCCGAGGGGCAGGGCTCGACGCCGTACTTGCCGGCGGTGGTGGAACTGGTGCCGGCCACACCCGCGGGCGATATGCCGAAGCGTACATCGGCTCGCGTGGCCTGTATCATGTCGTAGACGGCTTGTACCATACGGTTGACGTTGTCGCGCCGCCAGTCGGCCATCGTCATGTCCACATTGCTTTGTTGCCACTCGTCGTAGTCGCCGGCCTCGGCGGTGCAGGGAATGCCGCTGGGGTAGAAATAGTCGTCGTAGAGAATGCCGTCGACGTCGTAATTGGTGATGATGTCCTTGCAGACGTTCACTATGTGGTCGATGTTGACCTGCTGTGCCGGGTCGAGGATTACGTATTGTCCCCATTGGAGCAGTCGCCCGTCGGCACGCAGCTTCTTGTCGAAGTCGGTCGACCACTGGTCGATGCCGTTGCTGCTCAGGCGATATGGGTTGATCCACGCGTGGCACTCGAGTCCGCGCCGGTGGCAACCTTCCACACAGTAGGCGAGCGGATCCCAGCCCGGGTCGAGTCCTCGCGTGCCGCTTATGTAGCTCGACCATGGCTCATATTTCGAGCGATACATGGCGTCGCACATCGAGCGCACCTGGAAGTTCACGGCGTTGAAGTTGTTGGCCGCGAGCGTGTCGAGCATGCGGTCCATTTGGGCTTTCATCAGTGCCACCGTCTCGGGCGAGGTGCCTACGGTGGTGGCGTGGGGCCAGTCGAGGCGCCACACTGTTGCGACCCACGCCGAGCGGAACTCGCGCTTGGGCACGGAATAACTCTGGGCGGCGGCGTTGATGCCGGTCGCCGTCAGCAGTAGCGTTACGAGCGCTATGAGCAGTCGTTGTCTTGTTTTCATATCGGTTTAATGTCAGTTGGTTTTCGAAATTATTGGCAAAAATACAAAAAATATGTTTATGGTCGCCAAAATGCTACCGAAAAGCGCGAAATTATAAGATTTTTTATTAAATCGCGCCCGTTTTCTTGCTGATTTACTTAAAAAATCGTACTTTTGTCAGCGAAAAAAACTGATAACTCAAACGCGAAGGCTATGTCACGATATATTAACCCGTTTACAGATATAGGATTAATGTTGTTCTAATATAGTAATAATATGGAACACTTATCAAAATTGCCGAGCTGACGGTTGAGGAGATTGAAAAGTTATAAAATATGTATATGTTAAGACGAGTTGTGATGGCAGTGGTGGCGCTGGTGGCGCTGGCGATGCCGACGGCGATGAGTGCCGCGCCTGTGGTGGAGCGGCCGAAGTTGGTGGTAGGCCTGGTGGTGGATCAGATGCGCTGGGACTATCTGTATTATTACCAATCTATGTGGGGCCAGGACGGCTTGCAGCGCCTGCTCGACGAGGGCTACTCGTGGCAGAACATGATGATCCCCTATGTGCCCACCGTGACGGCTGCCGGCCACACCTGCGTCTACACCGGCTCGGTGCCGGCTCTGCACGGCATCGCGGGTAACAACTTCCTAAAGGACGGCAAGGTAATTTCGAGCTGCGACGACCCCGACGTGAGCGGCGTGGGCAGCGACGGCAAGGCAGGGCACGCCTCGCCGGTCAACTTGCTGGCCACCACCATCGGCGACGAGCTTAAGATGGCGACCGACCACCAGAGCCGAGTCTACGGCGTGGCGATAAAGGACCGCGCCTCAATCCTGCCGGCCGGACATAGCGCCAATGCCGCCTACTGGTGGGATAAGTCGGTGGGGCACTTCATCAGTAGCAGTTACTACATGACCGACCTGCCCGGCTGGGTGAAGGACTTCAACACGAAGCACCACACCGAGCCCGGTTTTGACCTCAACACCAGCAACGAGGGCGTGACGATGACCTTCGACATGGCTCGCGCCATAGTGGAGAATGAGGGCTTGGGCAACGACGATATCACCGACCTGCTGGCGGTGAGCATCTCGTCGACCGACGCCGTGGCGCACACCTACAGCACCCGCGGCACCGAGAACCGCGAGGTGTTCCAACGCCTCGACACCGAGCTGGCGAAGTTTCTGCGCTTCCTCGACTCTAAGGTGGGTCGCGGCAACTATGTGCTGTTTCTTACCGCCGACCATGGCGGGGCGCACAACCCCAATCAGCTACGTAGCGTAAAGCAACCCGCCGGCGGCTGGGACAGCAAGCGGGCGCGCGCCGAGATGAACGAGCTGGTGAAGGAAAAGACCGGTGTCGACAAGGCCGTCAAGCACATTATGGACTATCGCATCTATCTCAACCATCACGCGCTCGACAGCGCCGGCATCAGCGCCGAGCTGGTGAAGAGCATAGTGCTCGACTATCTGGCCGGCTGCAAGGAGGTGGCATGGGCTGTCGACCCGGCGAGCCCAACGGTGGCCACGCTGCCGCAACCCATTGCCGAGCGCGTGGTGAACGGCTTCAACCGTCAGCGCTCCGGCGACTTGATGTACGGCACGGTGCCCGGCTACCTTGCCTTTGCCGTCAAGAGCGACTATAAGGGTACCAACCACGGAGCCTGGAACCCCTACGACTCTCATATCCCGTTCATTATGATGGGATGGGGCGTGACCCACGGCGAGAGTAACGCGCCCGTGCGCATGACCGACATCGCGCCCACCATCTGCTCGCTGCTGCACATCCAGATGCCAAACGCCTGCGTGGGCACGTCGCTGCTGCCGTAGCTCCTGTCGCGACAAAGCAAAGCGCGGATTGCGTGCCCTGACTATCGGGGCGGCAGTCCGCGCTTAATTTATCGGCTCTCTTAGAGTAGTGGCCTCTAACGATCCGATTTCGGTTAAAGTTAAAAAAATGAATCCCTGACGAACGATCGCCGGGGATTGCTTAACTAATTAACCTTCTAATACCATTAACATAAACCTAAAACAATGAAAAGAAAACCGTCGTCACGACGCTTAAAATTTTCAGTTACCTTAAAAACTAATACCATGAAAACGATGCAAAGGTATAGGTTTTTATGTTATAAAACATAATTTTTGAGCAGAAAAATGTTTGATTTAACATATTTTTAACACATAGCTGGGAAAAATATAGTCAAATTAACATATTTAAAGATTATTCTTAGGCATTTAAGCGCTTCGGGAGGAGCGATTTTTTTCTACTTTTTTGCGCTATGCGAGGGATTAAATTTTCGATTTCATAGCGCGAGAGCCGCAAAAGTGAAAAAAAAGCGAAAAAATGCGGTAATTTGTCGTAAAATACATACCTTTGCAGCGCCTTTATAGGAAATTATTAAATAAAATAGGAATCATTATTAATATACTGTTTTTTTAAAACGTTTTAAAAAGTTTATGAAAATCAAGCATTTATTAGTAGCAGTAATGCTGCTCTTAGTTGGCGTGACCGCAATGGCGCAGGAGCCTCAGATGCCTCCCATTCCGGTTGACCCCGACGTACGCGTAGGCA
>JAFVDY010000155.1 GCA_017478265.1 Muribaculaceae bacterium
GGTAATCGGCGCCGGCGAGAACTACATTCGCGTCGACCTCGAGGGCAACACCTGCAAGCTTACCGGCTTGGGCGATGAGACCGAGGGCAACATCAGCGTCAACAATGTTACTTTCAACGGCACACTGAAGGTGGGGCACCTCGTAGAGGTCGAAGCCGATGTAGTCAGCCACACCGGTTGCGACTTCAACAAGGTGTTCCTCACCGTCGACGGAGTGGAAATCAGCGTCAACACGACTGTATTGCCCGCCGGTGGCACTGGCAAAGCTTACATCCACTTCGTGCCTACCGAGGCCGGAACCAAAGAAATCAAACTTTACTCCGACCGCATCTGCCGCAATCTGCTCTACACCACCTCAGTCACCATCGACGAGTCGCCGGAAGCCGACCTGTCTTTCAGCACAACCATCGACGGTATCACCGAGCAGGAGCTCAACAGCACAACGGCCAAGATCACTTTGCAAGTGCAGAACAACATGGCCGCCGAGTTTGACGACATCATTATCGCACGCCTCACCAAGCAACTGCCCGACGAACTGTACTATCGCAACAAGGATCAAGTGATTGCCTGCCGACTCGACGCCAACGGCAACGCCACGCTCAACGCTTCGTTCTCCGACCTCGAGGTAGGCGAGCGATATATGCTCATTCCTTTCTACTACTCGCAGGGCAAGCTCATGCAAGGCGAAAAGAGCATTTCCTTCCTGGTTAATGGCCAAGCGGTAGACGACAAGTTCGACGTCAACGGCGACGGTGAGGTCAACGTGGGCGACGTAAGTGCCATCTACGCCGTAATCCTCGGCACCGACAACACCTTCGCTGCTCATGCCGACGTCAATGGCGATGGCGAGATCAATGTGGGCGACATAAGCGAAATCTACAAAGCTATTTTGAGCAAATAAGCAAAATCTTATAATTCTCCCCTCTATGAATTCGTATAGCAGCAACGGAGAACGAACTGTCCTGATGAGTGGCGCGCGACCCAACTACGCGCCACCTCAGCAGGCAGCGACGCCAATTAATTTGCCGCCGCGCAAACCTAAGCCCAAGAAGAAGAGCAACACCACGCTCATCATCATCTTGGCTTCGGCGTTATCGTTCCTAATCTCGTTCGGACTCGTGTTCTACTACCTCTACACGAGCGACCCGGCTCATGCGCCCGACACCGCCTCCAACGCCATCAATGGCGGCAGTAACGTCGAGGTCGACAGCGTGCTCAATCACGACTACATCGCGCGTCAAGCGGTAGAACTCCAACTGCGTTCCAAAGCTGTGACCGACAGCGAGCTCCGCGGACGCGACCGCGACGAGCTGCGACTTCTGCGCAACTACGTCCTCGCGCAATACGGCATGCGGTTCAACGAACCCGATCTGCAACAATTCTTTGAGGGATATTCATGGTATACCCCACAGAGCGACAACGTGGAGGCGAAACTAACCGACATCGAGCGGCAAAACATCGCCTCCATTCAAGCGCTCGAAAACTCACTCTAACCGACAATGACACCACTACAGTTGCAACGACTTGAGCAAAACCGGCTCGAAACTGAACGGCTGAAAGCCAACCACCCCCTTGAGCAAATCTTCTGGGAGTGCACTCTGCGTTGCAACCTCGCCTGCAGGCACTGTGGAAGCGACTGCACCAAGGATCTCGCCGCCACCGAGATGCCGCTTGAGAGTTTCTTGCCTGTGCTCGACGAAATCGCAGCTCACACGCGGCCAGGCAGCGTGCTCGTCAACACCGTAGGTGGCGAGCCGCTCGTCCGCCGCGACCTCGCCCTCTGCGGCAAGGCCATCAAGCAACGGGGATTCCGTTGGGGAACGGTTTCCAACGGCTTCTTGCTTGATCGGCCTATGCTCGACTCGCTACTCGACGCCGGTCTCGACACCATCGCCATCGACCTCGATGGTACTCCCGAGAGCCACAACTGGCTGCGAAACAACCCTCAAAGCTTCGACCGGGCAATCAACGCCATACGCCTTGTGTCGGGCACACCGGGCCTCACCTCCGACGTCATCACCTGCGTCAATAGTCGCAACTTTCAGCAGCTGAGCCAAATCAAGCGGCTACTTATCGATGCCGGCGTCACCCACTGGCGATGCTTCACCATCATTCCAATGGGCAGAGCGACAGGCGACGACAGCCTGCAAATCACCGACTCGCAATTCCGCGACCTCATGAACTTCATTGTCGAGACACGCCTCGAAGGGAATATCGACCTCACCTTCGCCTGCGAAGGCTTCCTCGGGGCCTACGAGGGCATCGCGCGCGACCACTTCTTCCGATGCGAAGCCGGACTCACCGTGGCGAGCATCCGCGCCAACGGCGACATCGCCGGCTGCCTCAGCATACGAAGCGACTACAATCAGGGCAACATCTACCGCGACAGCTTCTGGGACGTTTGGCAACACCGGTTCCAAGCCTATCGCGACCGCCGATGGATGCACCGCGGCCCTTGTGCCGACTGCGAGGCCCTACTCTACTGCGACGGCGGCGCGTTCCATCTGCGCAATGACGGCGGTAACATGCTGGCCTGCAACTACCTCCGCCTGAAAAATGTAAAACTCTAACCCTCTCATAGTATGAAGAAGAAACAAGTAAAGAAATCACTCAACGCCATTGTAGCGGCAAGCGTGGCGGCATCAGCGCTCAATGCCGGTGCCGACAATGTAAGCACCTCCGCCGCCGGATCGCAAACAGCCCAACTCACGGCCGCCGACGCTATCGTCATTGATAACAACGCAATCGACGTCGACCGCCTTCTGGCGCGAAACAATCAGCAAGAACCGAAAGCCACCGTCTATGGTCCACCACCAGGTCGCATCCGGCTCATGTATGGCCCGCGCCGTCCCATCCAACGCGTCGAGATTGACACTATCCGGCTCTCATTTGAGCAACTGCGCACCATGGTGCTCAACAATTTTGCCGCCGAACTCGACTCGCCAGTGCCAAATCTCAACACTTGGCAGCTGTTCGAACGCCTCGGCATCAACCTCAAGGCGAGAGCCGAAGTGCTCGCGCAACTTGAGAAGGAACTCAAATTCGACCTCAACGACGAAGACCTGCTCGAGGCTATAAATATCGAGGACTTCACCTTGCGCCTCTATCGCCAGCTCGCGGCATCGGGTAAATACAAATTCGACTGACTCTGTTCACCCGCCCTCTGAATAAAATATTTTTCGCTTCGTCACGTTTTATAGGATATGAAGAATATTACAACAGCATTGATAATAGCTCTACTGCTACCGCTGACGATAATCCTCGCCGGCTGCATCAACGACGAGTTCACCACCAGCCCCAACGATGTGCTGACCTTCTCGGTCGACACCGTTGCCTTCGACACCGTCATCACCGGCGACGGCACTCCCACCAAGCAATTCGTCGTCTACAACCGCAGTAAGAAGCAAATCAACATCTCATCAATCCGAGTCGCGGGCGAAAGCGAAGGCCATTTCTTCCTCAACGTCGACGGAACTAAGGGCGAAGTAATCAACGACATCGAGATTCGCGGAGAGGACAGCATCTTCGTCTTCGTCGAAAGCCGGCTCGACCCTACCGGAAAAATCGAACCTATCGAAATCAAGGACCATATCGAGTTCGTCACCAACGGTGTCACTCAGCGTGTAGGCCTACACGCCTGGGCGCAGGACGCAATCATCTTCAAAAACTTAGTCCTCACCGAGGATACGAAACTGATGGCAGGCATACCATACATCGTCTACGACACACTGCTCGTTTCGCCTGGCGTCACGCTCACGCTCGAGCCGGGCTCACAGCTACTCTTCCACGACAAAGCCGTTCTGCGTATACAAGGACGCCTCCACGCCGTGGGCTCTCAGCAAGCGCCCATCAATCTGCGAGGCGACCGCCTCGACCACGTGGTGGGCGAAATCGACTGGGACATCATGTCGGGGCAATGGGACGGCGTAGTCATCGACCACGGCAGCTACGGCAACGAGATGGCTTACGTCTATATGCGTAGCACCACCAACGGTATCAACATCGTCTCGGGCGACCCTGTAAAGCCATCGCTACACATCCTCAACAGCGTGCTTCACAACGCCACCAATAATGTAATGACTGTCCTCAACGCTTGGATCGAGGCCGAAGGCACCGAGTTTAGCGATGCCGGAAACGACGTCATCCAGCTCACCGGAGGACGACTGCGTCTCAACAACTGCACCCTCGCCAATTTCTACCTGTTCAACGCCATCAAGGGGCCGCTGATTGAGCTGGCAAGGCTCACCGAGTTTGAGGGCGCCGCAAGTGTAATCGAACTCGAAGGCGACTTCAACAACTGCATCTTCTATGGCAACTGCGACGAGCTGAACGCCGGCGACCTCTCCGGCACCAACGTCTATCTGCGCTACTGTCTTATAAAGAATAAAGGCAGCGACGACGCCAACTTCATCAACTGCGTGTGGGGAGCCGACCCCAAATTCTACCTCGAACGTGATAAATACATCTTCGACTACCGGCTCAAACCCGAAAGCGACGCCATAGGCAAGGGCAACCGTGCGCTCACGCCCGATAAGGCCCGATACGACCGTTACGGAAATGATCGCTTTGCCGCAGGCGATTACATCGACCTCGGAGCTTACGTGTTCGTAGCGCCTCCTGCCACCGAATAAATCATAACGTAATTTACCTCAGATGGAACTTACCAAACAGAAGAAATACGACCTTGACCGCATCGTGAGGATGGTAATCACTATCGTTGTCGTCCTCGCTTGTATATATGTTGTCAACTACCTGAGCGGTGTCCTGTTGCCGTTCATAATCGGCGGCCTGCTCGCCTATATGCTCAACCCGCTCGTAGAGTGGATGCAACGCGTCTTGCACCTCAAGAGCCGAGCTATTCCGGCCGTGCTCGCCATATTGCTCGCAGCAGGTGCATTATTCCTGATTTTCTGGTATTTCATTCCTTACATCATCGAGGAGTTCGCCTACATGGGCAAGTTGCTCGCAAGCTACGCATCGCGCTCGCTGCACGACAACCACGTCCCGGCCGCTGTCAACGAGTTTGCGCGCAAATACATCGACTTCAACCAGCTCTCCACCTTCCTCACCAAGGAGCAATGGCTTAAGATTGCCCAGAACGTGGCCAACGGCACGCTAAGCGTGGTGAGCGGGACGCTCAGCTTCCTGCTCGGCATTGCCGTAGTGCTCATGGTGCTGCTCTATATGTTCCTTATACTGCTCGACTACGATAAAATCACGCGAGGCTTCAAAGCGGCTATCCCGCCTAAGTATCGCCGGCTCAGTTTCCGCGTAATGCGCGACGTCGAGATGACGATGAGCCGTTACTTCCGCGGACAGGCGCTCGTATCGCTGCTCGTGGGCATCACTTTCGCAATCGAGTTCTCCATCATCGGATTGCCCATCCCCATCGTGTTCGGCCTCTTCATCGGTGTGCTCAATATGGTGCCCTACCTTCAGCTCACATCAATCCCCATCGCCGCATTCCTTTGCCTGGTGGCGAGCGTGGCTACGGGGGGAAGCTTCTGGGCTCTTGCCGGATGGACGTTACTCGCCTATTGCCTGTGTCAGGCCTTGCAAGACCTCGTCTACATTCCCATGATTATGAAGCAGCAAATGGGCCTCAACCCGGCCATCATCTTCCTCGCTCTATCCATCTGGAGCTATATCCTCGGCTTTGTGGGTCTCATTATAGCCTTACCTCTCACCACGCTCATTATCAGCTACTACAGCGAGTTCGTGCTCGGTACACCCAACCCGCTTTACGCCAATGCCAAGTCAAAAAAGAAGCATCGCACGCGACGCGAACCGGCTGTCGCCGAGCACCAACAATAGAGCAATACAATCGTTTTTTTAAGTTTTTTTTGCTTATATGAAGTTTTTTATATACTTTTGCACTCTCAATCGTGACAAAAGTAACAAAAAACGAAAAATGAATCTATTATGAAGAAACTGATTTCTCTGCTCGTTCTCATCACGGCAATGGCAATGTCGGCTGCGGCTCAGCAGCACATCACCTTTATGAAAACGCCCCTAACCGGCACGGTAAAGAACTTCGTGTCAAAAATGGAATACAAAGGCTTCGAGGTTGACACTCGTTTCGACGACGGCAACGTAATGATGCGCGGCACGTTCACCAATCGTGACATCGAGCTCTTCATATTCGGGACGCCGCAAACCCACACCGTCTACAAGGTGGTGGTATACTATCCAAAGCAGAAAACATGGCCCAAACTTAAGGCCGACTACTTCGATGTAAAAGCGCTTTACGACCGCAAGTACGACCTCTCCAACGAATACGACATCTTTGCCGACCCCTACAATGAGGGCGACGGCGACGAGATGGACGGTGTCGAAAACGACAAATGCCGATACGCATCGTTCTACAATGCGCCGGGTGGCATGATTGCCGTACAGGTGAGCTCTTTCTTCCAAGTTAAAGTCACCTACGAGGACGAAATAAACATCAACCTGCGTGACTCCGAAAAGTAAGACGCTTATCGTGGTCCTCGGACCAACCGCCGCGGGCAAGACCGATTATGCCATCAGTCTTGCCCGCGAGCTTAATTGCCACATTATCAACGCCGACTCGCGGCAAGTGTTCCGCGAAATCCCCATCGGCACTGCGGCGCCAACGACCGAGCAGCTCGCACTTGTGCCACACCACATGGTGGGCTGCAAATCGGTGGTCGACAGCTACAACGCCGCCCAATATGAGCACGACGTGATGGAGCTTTTGCCACAACTGTGGCAGCGGGGCGACGACACCGCAATCTTGTGCGGCGGCTCGATGATGTATATCGACGCCGTGTGCCGAGGCATCGACCCCATGCCCGACGTGCCGCCCGAACTCAGAGCCGAGATCAAGCGAACCATTAGCGAGCAGGGACTGCAGACGCTGCTCGACGAGCTACAACAGCGCGACCCGCAGTACTTCGCCATTGTCGACAAGCAAAACCCGGTGAGGGTGCAGCGAGCCATCGAGATGTGCCGGCTTACGGGCAAAACCTACACCTCGCTGCGAGCCGGCAAGCCCAAGCAACGGCCGTTCACAATCGAGAAGCGTGGTATCACCCTCGACCGCGAGCTACTATGCCAACGCATCAACGCACGCGTCGATGCAATGATTGACCGTGGCCTAATCGACGAGGCGCGAGCCGTCTACCACCTGCGCCGGCATCAGGCGCTCAACACCGTGGGTTACAAGGAGCTATTCGACTTTTTCGACGGACTATGCTCACTCGACACTGCCATCGACCGCATAAAGAAGAACACACGCCTCTACGCCAAGAAGCAGATGACCTGGTTCCGACGCGACTCCGATATCCGCTGGCTATAACCATTATCA
>JAFVDY010000156.1 GCA_017478265.1 Muribaculaceae bacterium
GGTAATTCTCAATATAGTTCCGCAGAATTGGAGATGACCTATTATGAGTTGGCAACAAAGGCCGGAATCTGGATGATGCACTCAGAGCTCTATCCTGTTGAAGGCAATAATCATTTCTTGACCAAACGTTTTGATCGCGATGAAGGGAACAAGGTTCATGTGCAGACGCTGGCTGCCATTTATCCTGATGCCGATAGTTATGAAAAGTTGTTATTAGTATGTCGTAAACTGCACCTTCCTGAGGCAGATTGTCAAGAGGTATTCCGAAGGATGGTTTTTAATATTTTGGCTAACAATACCGATGATCATAATAAAAATTACTCGTTTATTATGAACGAGGATGGAATTTGGCATTTGTCACCAGCGTATGATATTACCTATATTATTGATAGTGGCGGATTTCTGCCAAACGAAGATCATTGTATGTATGTTAGAGCAAAATTACGAAACATTACCCGTGACGATGCTATCCAGTTTGCCCGTGACAACGGCATTCGACGTCCTGATGCTATCATTCGTGATGTGGTGGCATCTTTGAAGCAGTTCCGTACTATTGCCACAAAATACGGTGTCTCAGAGCAATGGACGGGTAGGGTAGAGACAACCATAATCAATCATCTGAAGGCATGGGGTGAGTGGCAGGAAGAAGTCAATGCGCCAGAATTGACCATCAACGGTCATATCGTTTCAAACATCCGTATTGAGCAAGCCTACAGGGGAAACTTCCACATCTTTGCAACTATTGACGGTAAAGAACGTAAGTATGTCATCAACAAGAACAAAGAAGCATTCTCCCTGATAGAAAATACGGGCATAGCCAATCTATCTACTGAACAACTCATAGCAATAGTTGAGAAGTCTTTCAAACTATCAGAATAGAGTCATGCATTAATTCTTTGTAGTCGATAAAATTCGGATAGACGCAGAATAATAGGACAGCAATAAGAATTTTTATAGCACGCTGAAAGAGAGCTAGAAAAAATAGTGCTATTGGGGGCCTATAAAAGTTCTTATTGTAGCGTTACTTGCCGATGCAGAAGCGGGAGAAGATGGATTGGAGGACGTCGGCGGAGGTGATTTCGCCGGTGATTTCGCCCAGATAGTGCAGACATTCGCGCAGGTCCTGGCTGAGAAGGTCGCCGGGTAGCCCGTCGGCGAGCGCTTGGTTGACCCGCGCGATGGCGTCGGCGGCACGGGTGAGCGCCTCGTAGTGGCGCGCGTTGATTACGATGAGCGTGTTGTCATCCACCTCGGGCAGGTCTGCGAGTGCGGTGAGGCGTTGCTTGAGTCGGTCGATGTCGGGGCTGTTGTGGGCTGAGATGGCGATGGTGTCGAGTTCCTGTGCGAGTTTCAGTTGCGGTTCGCCTTGCAGCAAATCGCATTTGTTGAGCACCGCGAGTACCTTTTTGCCTTCGAAGGCTGTCGCCACTGTGGTGTAGAAACGGTCGACATCGG
The DNA here is from genome assembly GCA_017478265.1 of Muribaculaceae bacterium. Lineage (GTDB taxonomy): Bacteria > Bacteroidota > Bacteroidia > Bacteroidales > Muribaculaceae > Sodaliphilus. The sequence continues at coordinate 1,456 of JAFVDY010000156.1, forward strand.
CTTGCGCGGCCGTGGCGTCGATTACCCAAACGACGATAGAGGCCTCGCGTAATTTCTGAAACGAGCGCTCGATGCCGAGTGTCTCAATGGCGTCGTTAGAGCGTCGTATGCCTGCGGTGTCGATGAGACGGAGTTGCACGCCGTTGAGCACGAGAGAGTCTTCGATTACGTCTCGTGTGGTGCCGTGGATGTCGCTTACGATAGCGCGGTCGTCGCCCACGATAGCGTTGAGCAAGGTCGATTTGCCGGCGTTGGTGGCGCCGATGATTGCCACGGGAATGCCGTTGCGTATGGCGTTGCCTTCACGGTAGCTATCGGCAAGGCTGGTGATGTAGCTGTGAATGTCGGCGGCGAGGGCGATCAGTCGGCTTCGGTCGGCAAACTCCACGTCCTCCTCGCTGAAGTCGAGTTCCAGCTCGACGAGCGACGTGAATTCCAGCAATTTCTCGCGTAGCGAAGCGAGGTGCTTGGCGAAGGCACCGCGCATTTGGTTCATCGCCACGCGGTGGGCGGTGGCGCTTTGAGCCGCTATGACATCGGCTATTGCTTCAGCTTGCGAGAGGTCGATGCGTCCGTTGGTGAAGGCGCGACGCGTAAACTCTCCCGCTGCGGCCGCACGGCATCCGCAGTCTACCAGAGTGTTGATCAACTGCTGCTGAATCCACAGCGAGCCGTGACAGGAAATTTCGACCACATCCTCGCCTGTGAACGAGCGCGGGCCGCGGAAAAGCGTGAGCACCACCTCGTCGAGAAGCTCGCCCCGGCTGTTGACCACGGTGCCCAGATGCGCGCTATGGCTCGCCATGGAGGTTAAAGGTGCTCCTCGCCAGCATTTTGCCACGCAGCTGATGGCGTTGCCGCCGCTGACGCGCGCCACGGCAATGCCACCGCTGCCGTGCGGTGTGGAAATAGCCACTATAGTGTCGCTTGAAGTCATTTTGATAGCTGTGATAATCAGGAATTCAGATGGTTGCGGTTGATAGGCGGTCTATCGTGAGTGGAACCAGATGGCGGTGTTGCTGTCGGCTTGCAGGCGCTGCTGCTTGTCGCTCGGCAGGCTTGAGAGGAAGTCGATACCTGTAAGACGCTCCACTTCGTCGACGCTGGTAACGTAATCCTTTAGGTTGCCCCCGCAAGGTTTGTTGGGCATGACGAAAGCGATGGCCCGCGAAGGTCGCGCGTCGGGAGCGTAAATTACCTTGTAGAAGGCCGTCGGCACCGCTACTCGCGGTTTTTTCTTCTTCGACTTTTTGCCTATTCGCTCAGCGTTCTTCTTGTCGTTGAATACGGGTCCGGTGTATACCACCAGTTTGCGGTCTCGTCTGGCCCATTCACGCACCTTTATCTCGAGGTCGTTCCATGCACCCTTGTTGAGCTCGTGGTTCTGCGGACACACGTTGCTCATCTTGAAAGTTGACGCCATGGCGTCGTCGCTCCACTTGAAGTCGCCTGCGGGAGCCATGTGTCCGCGGTCGTATCCGCTTCCCGAGTATTCGTAAGGCTCGGCGCAACCCCACACGTTTTCGTCGACCTCGAATTGCTCTTGTCGCTCGGCCCGTCCGCGGGTCTCGTTCGCAGTGAGCGTGTAGACCACGCAGTTGGGCAGGTGCAGGTTACTGTTGTAGTGAACAGTAAAGCCGGGGTAGGAGACCGTTTGGTTGGGTGTGCCTCCCGGGATGCCGACCTCCTCAATGCTTCCTGCTACGGTGGTCGCGCCAGGCGAGTTGTAGTCGGCGGGCGTGGCGAAACCTGTGGGTGCGGTGCCCGTCGAGGCTTCAGCGGCAACGGGCGCGTCGGGTGCGTCGGCGTCGTTGCCGGTGAATTTAAACCATGCGAAGAGGGCGATCACCACAAGCCACATAGCTATCATGAGCGGATGCTTGAAACGTTTCATTATTCGTTTCTCGTTACTTGTTTATTCGATCAGTCGGAATTCGGCAGTAAATTAGGCGAATCGAAGCGATTATTCAAGTTAGTTGAGGTGGGGTTTGATGATGCGCATGGTGTCGTTGCAGAGTTTGATGAACACCTCGCGGTTTTTGAGTTGTGTCGACGTCTTCACCTGTCGGTCGTTGCCTTTGAAGATGAAGCCGGTGTCGCTCGATTCGAGCGCTCGCAGCACGGCGATGGCTCCTTCCTCTGGGCTGTGGACGAGGTTGCCGCGACCCACGCGGTCGACCAGTTTGTCGAACCAGTGGCTAACGGCAAGCATGCCGCTATTGATGAGGCCCGGGTCGGCGCAGTTGACGCTCACCCGCCTTGTGCGCAGTGTGGTCGACATATAGATTGAGAACAGCGTCAGTGCCAGTTTGCTTTGCGAGAAGGTGGTTAGCGGCACATAGTTGTTTACAGCCGGGAACTCGTAGGGCAGTGAGATAAAGTTGCGCAGCATCGAGGTGGTCATGATAATCTTTCCACTCTCGCCCATGAGCGGCAGGATGAGGTGTGACAGCAGCACGGTGCTCAGGAAGTTGACCTGGATGGTGGTCTCATATCCGTCGGGACTCATTGTGCTACGTCGGGGCAGAATGGCGGCGTTGTTGATGAGCACTGCCACGGGCCGGTCGAGCTCTTTGAGCGAGCCGATAAACGCCTTTACTCCGGCGAAGGTGGCGAGGTCGAGGTGCAGACAGGTGATGTCGCTATTGCGGGTGGTGGTAATCAGTTCGCCCGCAAGCAGTTTGCCTCGCTCAAGATTGCGGCACGCGAGCACCAACGGCTTGCCGTTCTGCGCCAGATGTTTCGCTATCACTTTGCCCATGGCGCCGGTGGCTCCGGTGAGTACGTAGACGGGCGTTTTTGCTATTGTTTTTTCGTCGGTTGTTTCCATAAATGAATAACTTTTTAGTCGATTTAACCTGCAAAGTTACACATTTTATGTGAAAAAACGAGGCTGATAAATGAAAAAATCTAAAAAAGGTCGCTAATTCAAGGATAATGTGTACTTTTGTGCAGAAAAACGAAAGTAAAACATGGATATAAAAGAGCTATACAATTTCTATCAAAGTCATCCCGTGGTCACTACCGATAGCCGTCAGTGTCCGTCGGGCAGTATCTTCATCGCGCTTAAGGGCGAGAGTTTCGACGGCAACCGGTTCGCCGAGGCGGCGCTCGAGCAGGGCTGCTCGCTGGCGGTGGTCGACGACGAGCAAGTGTACAACGAGTACGTTAGCCGCACGGCTTCGGGCGAGTGCCGCATGGCATTTGTGGCCGACACGTTACAGACCTTCAAGGACCTCGCGCGTGAGCATCGCCGCCGGTTCGATATCCCCGTAATCGGCATTACCGGCACCAACGGCAAGACCACCACCAAGGAGCTGATACGCTCCGTGCTCGCCGAGCGCTACCGCGTGATGGCCACCGAGGGTAATTACAACAACGACGTGGGCGTGCCAAAGACGCTGCTGCACCTCACGGCCGAGCACGAGATAGCCGTGGTGGAGATGGGCGCGAGTCATCCCGGCGACATCAAAACTCTGGTTGAGACCGCCGAACCCACTTGCGGCATCATCACCAACGTGGGTCGCGCCCACCTGTTAGGTTTCGGTTCGTTTGAAGGCGTAATCCGTACAAAGGGCGAGCTGTACGACTTCCTCGCCGGGCGCGAAGGTAGCCTGATATTCGTCAACGCCGACAATGAGCACCTCGCCGGCATTCTACCCGCGGGCGTCGCCACCGAGCGCTATAGCAGCCACGGCGCCGAGGGGTGCCGCGTGACGGGCGAGGTGATAGACACTTCGGGAGAGTTGCGCCTGCGCTGGCGCACAGCCTCGAGCGACACTTGGCACGAAGTGGGCACTCACCTGATAGGCGCCTACAACCTCGACAACGCGCTTGCCGCGGTCACCATCGGCCTTCACTTCGGTGTTACAGCCGAGCAGATATGCCACGCGCTTGAGAACTATAGGCCGTCGAACAACCGCTCGCAGCTGATCGATACCGGCCGCAACCGCCTGATAGTGGACGCTTATAACGCCAACCCAACGTCGATGGAAGCCGCGCTTGCCAATTTCGCGCAGATGCCGGCAGAGCACAAAATGGTGATTCTGGGTCAGATGGGCGAGCTGGCCGAGGTGAGTCGCGAGGAGCATGAGCACCTGGTGGCTCGGTTGCAAGAGATAGGCGTGGAGCAAGCATGGCTTGTGGGCGATGAGTTCGCGCCCATCGCTTGTCCTTACCGCAAATTCGGCGATGTGGAAGAGGTCAAAGCCGCGCTCTCGAGCGCTATGCCCGAAGGCTTCACCATTCTCATTAAGGGCAGCAACAGCAATCGCCTGTTTACGCTCGTCGACACCTTTAAGGCGCAATGACCGCCGGCAGAGAGATCGCACTCGCGCGCGAAGGGCAACTCGAGGCTATAGCCCGGGTGATGACCGCCGCGCGCGCTATCATGCGTGCTGACGGAAACCATCGTCAATGGGTGGGCGGCTATCCTTCGCGCGAGGCGATATTGCGCGACATCGCCGCGGACGCCGGTTATGTGGTGACCGACGAGGGCGAGGTGGTGGCGTATTTCGCGTTTGTACCGTCGCCCGAGCCCACTTACGACCGAATTGACGGCGCGTGGCTCGACGACGAGCGCCCCTACCACGTGATACACCGCCTGGGCAGCTACGCCCACGTGCACGGCATCTTTGCCGACGTGATAGACTATTGCGCCACCCGCGAGCGTAACCTGCGCATAGACACACATAGCGACAATAGCATCATGCGACACAACATCGA
>JAFVDY010000157.1 GCA_017478265.1 Muribaculaceae bacterium
ATTTCGGTTTCTGTTTTGATGCTTTCTATGCAATTTTTGTGCCAAAACCATCATTACCACCACAATAAAAACGATTGCATAAGAAAATTTGTGCAAAATTAGTAAAAAATATTTGGTCAGTAACAAAAAAGACGGTAATTTTGGCGCGAAGTTATTTAAAATTTATTGTTTTTTAAACGAAAAAGTATTATGAAGAAAGTATTTTTGATGCTCATCGCAGTAGCTACTATCGCATTCGTAGCTTGCACCAACCAACAAGAGAACGCCAGCACTAGCACCAGCGCCAGCGCAAGTGTTGAGGTAACCGAGTTCAACGCCGACGCATTCGCCGCTAATCTCGACTCGCTCGTAGCCGCCAACGACACCGCCGCCGTTAAGGGACTCCTCGAGCAAGCCGGCAAGGAGATTGAGAAACTCAAGGCAGCTGGCGACCAAGACGCTCTCGCAGCTCTCATCGCTAAGGTTAAGACCGCTGTTGAAGGTAAGGCCGACGCTCTCAAGGGTCTTGGTCTTGATCAAGCCGCTGCTGCTGTAGCTGCTGTGCCCGAGGACCTCAAGGACAAGGTTGACGCTGCCGCTAAGGACATCGTTGCCAACGCTAAGGACGCCGCTGCCGAGAAGGTAGAGGAGGTTAAGGACGCCGCTGCCGAGAAGGTAAACGAGGTTAAGGACGCTGCCGCTCAAAAGGTAAACGAGGTTAAGGACGCCGCTAAGGATCAAGCCAACAAGGCTATCGACGGCGCTAAGGACAAAGTTAACCAAGCTGCTGACGACGCAAAGAAGAAGCTCGGTCTCTAATCACTGACTTTTTCCAACCCATACCCGAGGGCGCTCACCACACGGTGCGGCGCCCTCGCTGTGTTCGCACGACGGCATAAACCAACAACTAAAAACAACTAAATAACAATTCATAATAACAATTTTCAATCGCAGGTGCGTGGAACGCCGGTTGCAGGGCGGATGTAGCATTGACCTTGCACCTCCGTTCAGCCGGTTACGGAAAATGGTAGTTTTTGTTAATTTCTTCGTCAACTATTTGCGAGGGTTGGGATTTGTGTGTACTTTTGTGGTGTAAAACTAACATTATATGAATTATGGATGATGAAAACAAGACTATAATAGGAGCTGAGCAGAACAATCTCAATACTCCACAAGTGTTACCCGACGACGATGACGCCACCTTATTGCTCGGCCGTAAACCGATACCGAACTCGGCGCCGAACGTCTGGTCGGACGATCAGACGATTTACGACTCGATGGACCAAGCGAATTACGCCACGATAGGGAACGCCACGCCAAACGCATGGCAGACGGGGCAAGCTAATTACGCCCCGCAGCCCGAGGCGAATTACGCCATGCCCCGCGTAAGCAGGAACAACAGCCGCTATATAATTCTCGCGGTGATAGGAGCGCTTGTTATTGCCGCCGCCGTAGCGCTAATCATCTTCTTCTCGCGACAATCGCATGATGAGCCGACGGTAACGACATCGGTCGACAATAGGGTGGAAAGCACGTCGGCAAGCGTTGTGACAGAAAACGACAACACCGCGGTGGTTGATACAGTCAAACCGTCAGCAACCGATGAAAAGCCTCAGCAGCAGACGGAGCCGGCCAAATAGCAGGAGATTGAAAAACCGAAGGAAACCGAAAAGCCGAAGGAAACCGAGAAGCCGAAGGAGACCAAAGCGAAAGAGGATAACACTATCTACATTGATGTAGAGGTAGCTCCGCAGTATCCCGGTGGTCAAGGCGCCCTGCTGGCCGACTTGAACTCGCACATCCGCTACCCGGTTGCCGCTCAAGAAGCAGGAGTACAAGGTAGGGTTATTGTCCAATTCGTCGTAGAGAAGAACGGTAGCGTGGGACAGGTGAAGGTCACACGTTCCTGCGGTGACGCCGCTCTCGACCGGGAAGCTCTACGCGTTGTGAAGACTCTGAAGAGGTTCACACCCGCTAAACTGAATGGTCAGCCTGTGCGCGCATGGTACACCATACCGGTAAGTTTCAAGCTCTCCAACTAATACAACTTATAAACACTAAAATGGTACCCAACTTGCATTTGGGTACCATACATCCTTAGTCATAAACTAAATAGTTTTCCACGCCAGGGCGTATTTGTCATTCGGGTTTAAGTTGTTGGTTTATACTGTCGGCAAAAACGAGCTACGTGTCACTTCTTGTAGTAGACTTTTACCTCGCCCACGGGGAGCTTGCCCACGAGTAGCAGCGGAATTTTCTTGTCGTCGGTCGAGAGGTAGGCGCTGATGGCGTCGCTCGACTTCTTGCCGCCATCGGTGGTGAACGAGAACGTTATGTGGTAGGCGTTATGCTTGCTCTTGTCGCGCAGACTGATCGTCTTCTTGCCGCGATAGGTGATGGTGAGTTTTTCCTTCTCCTTGCCGCTAAAGATGTGCGTCGTCTTCTTCGTGCCGTTGGCCATGTTGGCGAAGTCAAGACTGCGTAGCATATAGAACACGCTCAGCATATCGTACGCCTCGCCTTTGGCGCTCAGGTTGACGGTGCTTGTCTCGCGGTCAGGGCGATAGCGCACGCCCTTGCCATGCGTCTTGCCGCCTGAGCGCGTGAAGTCAACCACATCACGGGCGTAATAGTTCTTCTCGTGCGTCAGCTTCTGGTAGCGAACGGGTTGCAATTTGTTGTTGATAAAGCACTTGAGGGTGTCGCGTACAGGATAGATGTCGTCAGCCCACGAGCGCGTGCGCCCCACCAGCATCGCGTTGTAGCCGTTCCCGCTCTTTTTGATCGACAGCGTGGCGTTGGCGGCGTGCTTCCATATCACGCCCCATTGGTACACTATCTCGTATTTGAGCCTCTCGTTGGTGAAGTCGACGGCGCGTGCCTCGCCGGGCATTACCGCCGCCACTGCCGTGGCCAACATTGCCAGACATGTGATATGTAATGTCTTCATCATTTTCATGTCAATTTTTTGTCGATAAAATAAACAGTTTTCTTTATGCTCTTTTAGACAAAAACGATGTGAAAAAGTTTAATTCTCGCCCAAAAACGGGACTCAAATGTTAAAATTGTGCTAAAAACGAGATTTTTTCCGCCAAAACACTTGACAAATCGAAAATAAGTAGTACTTTTGCACCGCTTTTAAGACATCGCGGGGTGGAGCAGTGGTAGCTCGTTGGGCTCATAACCCAGAGGTCGTTGGTTCGAATCCGGCCCCCGCCACTAAAGTTTAAGTCTCAGTTTCAAATCGGAACTGAGGCTTTTTTTGTCGTGCCGCTCAGCTTAATCCAGTTACCGTAGCGCAAGCGCAGCAGGAATATCGCGCCGCGAAAACACAGCTCGATGCACATCGCCAGCCACACTCCCGCAAGCCCCATCGAGCCCACGAGCAGCGCCGCCAGCGTCAGTCTCACAGCCCACATGCTCACAAGGTTCATCACCGCCGGAACTGTGGTGTCGCCGGCACCAACAAACACGCCGTTGCACACTATAGCGGCGCCAAACAGCGGCTCGGCCCAAGCCTCGATGCGAAGCACCCTCGTGCCGAGTTCGACCACTTCCTGCACCGGCGTCATCAGCGACATCATCAGCGGTGCCCCGATGTACATCAGCACGCCCATCACCGTCATTATAGCCATGCCGCTGAGCACAGTGATGCGCGCGAAACTGCGCGTGAGCTGCTTGCGCCCAGCGCCTATGCTCTGCCCGACGAGGGTGGTGGCCGCCTCGCTGAAGCCGTAGCCCGGCATGTAGCACAGGCTCTCGGCGGTGATGCCGAAAGCGTTGGCGGCAATAGAGATACTACCCAACGGCGCCACAATGCGGGTGATGGAAATCTGTGCGCCGCACATCAGCACGTGCTGCACTGCCAGCGGACTACCAATCGCGAGCGCGCGCCGTAGCACCGGCAGGGTAGGGCGGAACGAGCCGCGAGTGCCGCGCAGCCCAATCTCGCTCGAGCGGAAGCACACCCAGTAGAGCATCACCACCGCCACCGCCACCTCGGCCACAGCCGTACCCAACGCTGCTCCCGTTACGCCAAGGCCACATCCCGGTAAGAGGATTGACACTCCGCCGAGCGTCACCTGACGCGAAGGAAAGATAAACAGGAAGTTGAAGATCACGTCGAGCACACACGTGGCGATATTCAGCATCGCCGGCACCTTGATATTGCCGCTGCAACGCAACATCGCGCCGCCCAAAATCTGCATGATAAGCGGTGGCAGACATAGCGCGAAAATCAGGAAATAACGCGACGCGTCGGCATTGATGCCCTCGTGACCGCCAAGCCAGCGCGGCAGTCCGTCGCTTATCACCACCCCCACCAGGCACAGCACCACGCCCACAATCAGGCACGTAACCAGCGACTGACGCAACACCGAGCGGGCGTCGTCATTGCGCTTAGCGCCCACTAAATGCGCCACCTGCACGGCAAATCCCGCCGCAATGGCGCTGCACAACCCGCCGAAGAGCCAAATCGTGGTCGACACAAGACCGATCGACGCCGACGCGTCGGCACCTAAGCTGCCCACCATCGACGCGTCGATGTATTGCATCACAATATTGGACAACTGCGCGAGCATTGCCGGTAGGCTGAGCTTTGCCGTGAGCGACAGCTGGCGGCGAAGGCTCATCGCCTTGCCGTCTTTCACCATTTGCAGCAGTTGTTCGGTCGTCATCCTCTTCGCACGTCGGAAAAATCGGTCGTTATAAAAAACTACAAATTTAACGAATTAAACAAATCAATAGATTTAGGGTAATTAATGAGTTTACAGGCAATAATTCGTTTGATTCGTTAAATTTGTAGTGAAAATGCGATTAATTCGCGTAGCTCGGCCTACTTCTTCTCAGCCTTCTTAGCCGCCGGCTTGCGGTGGGGCTTGAGTTTGAGCACGAGTGCCGAGCGTGCTGGCAGATAGAGTTTGAGCCATCCGAGGCCCGAAGGATCGTACAGCGGATCGCCTTGCGTGAAGTGTTTCACGCCTTCGTCGATGTTGCCGTAGCCGCCATAGCGCGCATTATCGCTGTCCATCACGCCGTTATACTCGCCGGCAGGCGCAAGGATGCCATAGTCGGTAAACGACTGCACGGGGTTGAAGTTGAACACAAACACTAAGTTGCCGCGCATGAAGGCAAGCACCTGGTCGTCGTCCTTATCCCACAGCTTGCGAATTGCCAACTTCTGGAAGTTACGTGTGCCGCCTATGAGGTGCATAACGTCGTTGTCCCAATTATTGAGGAACTGATATTTCAAGTCCTCGCGGTCGACCAAATCCCATTGGCGGCGGGCATACTTGTAGCTCCAGCCGTTACCCTCGCGCGGGAAGTCAATCCACTCTGGGTGACCCCATTCGTTGCCCATAAAGTTGAGATAGCCCCCGTTGATGGTAGCCGCCGTCACCAGGCGTATCATCTTGTGCAACGCCATGCCGCGGTCCACCACGCCGTTGTTGTCGCCGGTCATCATGTGCCAGTACATCTCCTTGTCGATCAGGCGGAAGATGATGGTCTTGTCGCCCACGAGCGCTTGGTCGTGGCTCTCGGCGTAGGAGATGGTCTTCTCGTCGGCGCGGCGGTTGGTGAGCTCCCAGTAGATTGAGCCGGGGTTCCAATCCTCGTCCTTCTTCTCCTTGATGGTTTTAATCCAGTAGTCTGGAATACCCATCGCCATGCGGTAGTCGAAGCCGATGCCG
>JAFVDY010000158.1 GCA_017478265.1 Muribaculaceae bacterium
GCACCGTAGTAGTCAAACAGACCGTACTTGCGGCCAGTAATCTCGCTGATCTTGTTCATGTAGTCCTCAACGATGGCGGGCACTGCGGTGTAATAGTCGTTGCACGACTCGCGGTGCTGGAAGAACACGTCGGGGTTCTCGGCGGTACCGCGGGTGACGGGTTTATCGGGATTCATGGCACCGGCACGGAATCGGGCCACAGCCTCGCGGTCGAGCAGCGGTTCGAGGTCTTCCATCTCGAGTGCCTCAACCTTTTGTATTTCGTGCGAAGTGCGGAAGCCGTCGAAGAAGTTGACGAACGGCACGCGTCCCTTGATCGCGCTCAGATGGGCGACGGCGGCGAGGTCCATCACCTCTTGCACGCTACCCTCGGCGAGCATAGCGAAGCCCGTTTGGCGGGTTGCCATCACGTCCTGATGGTCGCCAAAGATACAGAGGGTGTGAGAAGCAAGCGTACGTGCCGAAACGTGGAACACGCCCGGGAGCAATTCGCCGGCAATCTTGTACATGTTGGGAATCATCAGCAGCAAGCCCTGCGATGCGGTGTAGGTAGTAGTTAAGGCACCGGCTTGCAGCGAACCGTGAACGGCGCCTGCGGCACCGGCCTCGCTCTGCATCTCTTGCACGGTAACGGTTTCGCCGAAGATGTTCTTGCGTCCTGCGGCGGCCCACTCATCGACGTGCTCAGCCATCGTCGACGACGGAGTGATGGGGTAGATCGCGGCCACATCGGTAAACATATAACTGATGTGGGCGGCAGCCTGGTTACCATCACAGGTCATGAATTTTTTCTCTTTACTCATAGTTTAAGTTCTAAGTAAACTGTTGTATTTTAGTTATTAATTGAATATTAAATACGGGCAAAGTGTCGCCTGACCAACGCCAAACGACCTTTTCAGCCCGCAAATTTACAAAAAAATCTTAAATCCCACAATTTTGCTGAAAAAAATCACTGTCGTGCGGTTTGGTGGGCTGTATATCGGGAGGTATTTCTATAACTGTGACGAAGAAAGCCGCGGCTCGGGTGGCGAGTCGCGGCTTGATGAGCTTATGAGTTGCGTTGTGTGGCTCTGTGCGAGAGCCTTGAGCGAGTGTTACGAGATTTCGATAACCTTCGACTCCTTCTTGAGTTGAGCGGCGCTCTTCTTTGGCAACTTGACGGTGAGCACTCCGTGTTCGACGCTTGCCGCGATAGCTTCGCGATCAACGTCGTCGGGCAGAAGCAAAGTCTGATGATACTTGGTGTAGGAGAACTCGCGGCGCAGATAGCGTCCGTTGGTTTCATTGCCCTTGTTTTCATCCTTGTTCTCCTCCTTGTTCTCTACCTTCTTCTCGATGTCGACCACGAGGTTCTCGTCCTCGTCGAGCGTTACATGGAAGTCGTCGCGCGTCATGCCCGGAGCGGCAATTTCGACGCTGTAGTCGTTGTCGTGCTCAATCACGTTGATGGCCGGTGCGGTAGCACCGCTTGTGCGCGGCAGGAAGTCGTTGTTGAAAAACTCGTTAAACACATCGGGTAACCAGTTTGAATTTCTACGTACTAACATAACTTTGTCCTTTCTTTATTTTTTGTTGTTAATAATTCGTTTTGTCGGTTGAACTCGCCATCGGCGCGTTCGCTGTAGAAATTGCAAAGTTCGTGCCTAATGCCAAAAATGGCAGGAAAGTGACAAAATAGTCACAAATCCTGCCAAAATTGCAGTTAAACAGCTGATAATCATGCCGTTTTGGCATGAATAGCCGTCATTTTATCATTATTACAGCAGCAGATGCTTGATGGTGGGGTAGCGACGGGCGATTACACAACTGAGGAACCACGAGAGTGGCAGTGTGACCGCCAGCACGAACAAATATTCCACCACCACACCGTAGGCTGCCGGGTCGATGCCCGTAGCCCAGCGGAACGCCCGCTCGCCATAGTCGATTACCACGAAGTGCAACAGATAGATTGACAGCGACATATACCGCAGCGAGACGGCCCAGGAGCTCAATTTGTCGCAGCGCATATTGTAGAGCAGCGCCCCGAAGATTATGACAAAGCAAGAAACCGATATAAAGCTGACCAAATCGCTACGGGTAAAACTGATGGCGATAAAAACCACAACCGACATCCAGAAGATGGCGTACTGATTGAAGCGCTTAATCTTTCGAGCCACGTATGGAATGAAGAAGATGCCTGCTTCCATATAGAAGAGGAAGCGAATTGCGAGGTAGTCGGTGTCGAACATGGCGAATTTGTGCCGCATCATCAAGAAGTCGTCGATGATGCCGTCGCGCGCCAGATTGTAATATGTTGCCACAAGCAGCGTGAGCACAAAAGGCACCACTTTGCCTGTAAGGCGGTGGAGAATGTAGAGGAAGATAGTGCCGTAGATAAGCATCATCAGGAAGTAGCCGCCCCGGCATCCGCCGTAGAGCAAGAGCTTAGGCACCAGGTAGAGCTGCCATGTGTCGGGGAAGCGATGCGTAAAGCGGTCGAGCCAGAACGGCAGCAGCAGTATCGACCAGCTGACGACCAACGTCAGCAGACGCTTGAAGTAGTGCTTGAGCTTGGGATAGTCGGTGCTGTCCCAGTTGATTTTTCGCCAGAAGAGCAATACCGACATGGTGACGAACATGGGCAGACCGATGTCGTGGGCGTGCATCCAAGTGAGTGACCAATCACCGCGCAATCGCAGGTGATTGGACACCACAAAGAGTTCGCACACAAACTTGAATGCATCAAAATATTTGAAATATGTCTTTTGCCCTTGCAACATAGAGCTGTGGCACCGACGTCAGATTGCGCGCGCCAGGTCCCATACGAAGGCCCTCAGGCCCAGTTTGGGCTTGTTGAGGTCCATCTCGTGCAGGAGTTCGAGCACGGTGTCGACCCTCCGGTCGTCCACCACGGTAAGAATCGCCGAGTTCATCGAGGGCCAAGCGTGCGAGCCGAAGTGCGGCTCGCCGGTTTCACTCCCTCTGCCTTGAACATTTTCCCAATAGGTGAAGCCTCGGCAGCTGTTTCGCTCGAGCATTTCCACTATTTTCTCGTAGAACGCTTGGTCGAAAGTGATAAGTATAGCTTTCATCGTGCGATAGATGTGATTATTCGTTATTATTCTTGTTCTTTTTCGCCAGAGCCTTGTAGTGCTTCTTGCGATTACGCTTGATGCCGTTGTAGGCGAATATGGTGTACATAGTGGGCACGAAGAGCAGCGTAAGAATGGTTGAGAAGGTCAAACCACCGATTACGCTCACGCCCATCGGTCGCCAGATTTCTGCACCTTCGCCCTGTCCCACTGCCATCGGCACCATACCCAGGATGGTGGTCAACGAGGTCATGAGCACAGGTCGCATACGCGACTTACCGCCGTCGATCACCGAGCGACGTATGCTCATGCCGCGTTCGCGGTTAAGCGTGATATAGTCGATAAGCACGATACCGTTTTTCACCACAATACCGATAAGCATAATAGAGCCGATCATCGACATGATGTTCAGGTTGGTGCCCGTGATAAAGAGGATGAGCACGATACCCGAGAACGCGAACATGATAGAGCTCATGATGATTGCCGGATAGGTGAACGACTCGAACTGTGCCGCCATCACGATGTATACCAAGATGATGATGAGCGCGGCGAGCATGCCGAGGTCGCCGAAAGCGTCCTGTTGATCCTCGTAGCTACCGCTGAGCTCGATGGTGATGCCTTGCGGCAGGTCCATCTTGTCGATTTCGGGTTGCGCGTCGGCGATGATTTCGCTCATTGGTCGGTCTTGGACCACGGTGCTGACGGTGATGATACGCTCACGGTCCTTACGCTCGATGGTGGGCGGGTTGAAACGCTCGACCACGGTACCCACTTCCTTGAGCTTGATGGCCTCGCCTCGCGCGTTGTATAGCGTAATGTTCTCGATGGCGTCGATTGAGGTACGCATCGAGGGCTCGTACATCACCTTGATGTCGTACTCGTCACCGTCCTCGCGATAGTAGCTGGCTGTCGCTCCGTTGATGCGGTTGCGCAGAGCGTTGGCGGCAGTGCTGAGGTTGATGCCGTAGATAGCGAGCTTCTCTCGGTCGAAGTCGACTTGGTATTCCGGTTGATAGTCGCTACGCGATATGTTGATGTCGGCGGCACCCTTTATGCCTTCGAGAATACGCTTGAGCTGTTGCGCCACGCTATCGGTGGCGGTGAAGTCGTAGCCGTAGATTTCGAAGTCGACAGTGCTTTGGCCGCCCATACTGCCGCCGCGCATACCGCCCACGTTGACGAGCGCTTTCTTCAACTCAGGATATTGCTTGAGATCCTCGCGCATCAGTGCCGCAATCTCGACGATGCCGCGCTTACGCTCCGACGGGTCGACGAGGCGGATGTTCATCGACATGATGTGGGTGCCGTTGTTTTGCATCGACGCGAAGGTGTTGTCGCTGCTGGCTTGTCCCACGGTATAGTTAAAGACCTTGATTTCGGGGTATTTCTCGGTCCATTCCTTATATAAGCGTTCGCACACGTCCTTCGCCAGTTCCACACGCGAGCCGATGGGCAGCTCGAGGCTTACGCCCAGGCGGGAGTTGTCGCTGGTGGGGATAAACTCGCTACCGATAAACTTGGTGAGGAACATCGAAGCCACGAAGATGCCCAGAACGAGAGCCGAGGTAATCCAGCGGTGGCGCACGGCGTGGGTGAGCAACCAAGCGAAACCGTTGTCGATTTTGTCGAGGATACGCTCAATCGGGCCGTAGAAGCGCTGGAAGGCCTTGCTGGTGGTGGTGCGCAGCCGGAGCATACGCGAGCAGAGCATAGGCGTGAGCGAGAGGGCGCACGTGGTGGAGATAATCATCATGATGGTAACCATCCAGCCGAGCTGGCGGAACAGCACACCGGTCATACCGGTCACGAGCGTGAGCGGGAAGAACACGGCGATAAGCGTCAGAGTGGATGCAATGACGGAGATTGCCACCTCGTTGGTGCCGTGAATTGCCGCCTGCTTAGGCTCGGCGCCGCGCTCGATGTGGGTGGTGACATTTTCGAGCACCACAATGGCGTCGTCCACCACCATACCGATAGAGATTGATAGCGACGATAGCGACACGATGTTAAGCGTGTTGCCCGTGGCATAAAGGTAGATAAACGATGCGATAAGCGAGATAGGAATCGTGATTACGATGATGACCGTGGCGCGCCAGCGACCAAGGAAGAAGAACACTACAATCACGACGAAGAGCAGGGCGTAGAGCACGGTCTCGACGAGCGACGAGATGGTGTTGCGAATGTTGTCGCTGGTGTCGACAATGTAGTCGAGCTTGACGTCGGCGGGCAGGTTCTTTTGAATCTGCGGCAGGTTTTTCTTCACCAGGTTGGAAATCTCAACCGAGTTGGCTCCGGCTTGCTTTTGAATGATAATCATCGCGCCCTTGACGCCATTGTTGAAAGTCTCTTGCGCGCGTTCCTCCACCGAGTCGTCGATGCGTGCCACGTCGCTCAGGTGAACCACGGCTCCACCGTTGCTGCCCACCACGAGTCCTCGCAACTGTTGCGGGTCGCTGAACTCGCCCTGTACGCGTAGCGAGTAGGTCTCACTGCCGATGTCGAACGTACCGCCGGGGATGTTGCGGTTCTCAGCGCCGATGAGAGCCGAGATGGTCTCGACGCTGATGTTGTAGGCCTCAATCTTGATGGGGTCGACATAGACGTGAATCTCACGCTTGGGCGCACCCGAGATTGACACCGAACCCACGCCGTCGACACGTGCCAGCGGGTTGGCAACGTTCTCGTCGAGGATTTTATAAAGTCCCGGCATACTCTCGCTCGCTTGAGCCGAGAGCAGGCAGATGGGAATCATGTCGCTACTGAACTTGAAGATGATGGGGTTCTCGGCGTCGTCGGGCAGACGGCTGCTCACCATGTCGAGCTTGTCGCGCACGTCGTTGGTAAGCACGTCGATGTCGTAGCCGTACTCAAACTCGAGTGTGATGATGGATATGTTCTCGCGCGAGTTGCTGGTGATGTGCTTAAGGTGCTCCACACTATTAAGCACGTTCTCGAGCGGACGCGTGAGGTTTTGCTCGATATCGTTGGCGCTTGCTCCGTTGTAGCTCGTCATCACCATGATAGTGTTGGTGTCGACATCGGGGTAGAGGTCGATAGGGAGCTTTTGCAGCGAGAACAAACCCAGAATTACCACAGCCACGAAGATGAGGATAGTGGTAACCGGTCGTTTTACTGAACTGGAATATAGGCTCATATTACAATTGTTGATTCGTTACTCGTTTGAAGGTTTCTCGTTACTTCATTATTTCAACCTTGGCACCATCGATCAAGCGCGACTGCCCGGCTGTTACCACTTGGTCGCCGTTCTTCAGTCCGCTGAGCACCTCGTAGCGATCCTCGAGGCGACGTCCGAGCTCAATCTCGGTGTATTTGACGGTGCCGTCGCTTTGCAGCACATATACGTAACGCACGCCCGAACCCACTTGCTTGATAA
>JAFVDY010000159.1 GCA_017478265.1 Muribaculaceae bacterium
GCGACTGAGCGTCGCGCTCAGGGTCTCAGCATCCGCGACGCGGCTTACGTCGCCTGCGAGGAGCGTCTGCGTCCTATCTTGATGACGGTGTTCTCGATGATTGCCGGTATGATTCCGCTCGTAATCGCCGGCGGTGCCGGCGCCAACGGCAACCGCGCGCTCTCGCTCGGTGTGGTAGGCGGTATGGCCATCGGTACTATAGCTCTGCTCTTCGTGGTTCCCGCTTTCTTCATCGTCTTCCAAAAGCTGCACGAGAAGTTCCAGGGCGGAGCGCCGGTAAAGGAGGTAGCGACCGCCGAGGCCGACGAAGCCACCAAAATCATCGACAATAGCGAGCAATCACAGCAATGAATTAACTCCATAACGAACAACTCAACAATGAAAATGTTTAGAAACATAATCGCCGTGGCCATCGTGAGCGCTCTGCTCACGGGCTGCGGGCTATATAAGAAATATGAGTCGAACGCCACCATCCCGGCCGACGCCTATGGCTCTACTCACGACGTGACAGCCGCCATGAAGGGCAGCTCGATCGCGCAAGTGTCGTGGCGAGAGTTCTTTACCGACCCCTTGCTGCAACAACTCATCGACACCGCGCTCGTGCGTAACACCGACATCAACTCGGCGCGTATAGCTGTACTCCAGTCGCAAGAGGCTCTTAAGGCAGCGAAACTCGCCTATTGGCCATCGCTCACCTTCGCTCCCTCGGGCTCGTTGTCGAAGTTCGGCAACTACGATGGTACCAAGACCTACAACCTGCCCCTGCAATTCAGCATGGACATCGATGCCTTCGGCTCGCTCACCAACCAAAAGCGGCGCTCCGAGGCTTCGGTTCTACTCGCTCATGCGCAGCAGGAGGCTGTCAGAGCCAACATCATCTCGGCCGTAGCTCAGCAGTATATGCTGTTGCAAGTGCTCGACAAGCAGCTGGAAATCCTCACCAAAACCGATAGCCTTTGGAAGGCTTCGCTCGACACTCAAAAGGCACTTTGGGAAAACGGCAAAATATTCTCTACCGCTGTCAACCAGCAGGAGGCTTCCTACCTCAATGTAAAGACGCAAGTGGTAGACGTGAAGCGTAACATCCGCGCTATCGAGAATTCACTCTGCCAGCTATTGGCGCTCACCCCCAGGCAGATAGTGCGCTCGCCGTGGGGCTCCTACTCGCTGCCGGCAAAGCTCGAAACGGGTGTCCCGGCCGAGATGCTACAGTATCGGCCCGACATTCGTGTGGCCGACTTCGCCATGGCCGAGGCGTTCTACAACACCCAGACGGCGCGTGCCGCTTTCTATCCCAACATCAGCCTGAATGGTGTACTCGGCTGGACCAACGATGCGGGTGGTATTGTGGTCAACCCGGGCAAAATCCTCCTCAGCGCTATGGCTTCGCTCACGCAGCCGATTTTCGCGCGTGGCAAACTGAAGGCCAACCTTAAGATTAGCCAACTCACCGAGGAAGACCTGCGGCAGAAGTATGTGCAGACCGTCATCAACGCCGGCAATCAGGTGAATGAGGCCCTCGCCGACTGTCAAGCGGCTCGCGAGAAAAACGCTTATTACCACCGTCAGGTGGCCGTGCTCGGCAGGGCTTATGTCGGGACTCACGAGCTGATGGACAACGGCAAGGCAAGTTACCTCGAGGTGCTCACAGCTCAGGAGACGCTCCTTAGCGCTCAGCTCAACGAGGCAATGAATATGTACGACGCCGCGGAAGCCCTCATAGCTCTCTACATCGCCCTCGGAGGCGCAACTCATTGATAATAATCGATTTAAATTAATATTTAAACGGCCGGCTCGCAGTTATGCAAGTCGGCTGTTTAACCAGTTGACATTCAGTGTATTATGGCTTTGAGCGATGGGCGGTCAGCTCAATGGCCTGCTTTCCGCTCAAGTGCTTTATATCGAAGCGGATAATAAGCATACGGCTGAAGCCGTGCTCCAGTTCTTTGGCTAATGCCTCGTCGTGGCCGGGGTGGTAACGGTTGCCCAGCAAGCGGGCCGCCGCAAGTTTCTCAGCCTCATCATCCACAATGCTCACGCGACCGAACGCTATCACGCTACGGAAGTAGGTTGTGTACTCCGTACCCTTAACCTCGTCGCGGTCGATCACGCAGAACGACGCTTTGTCGCAGCCCCTGATGGCATCCACTTTGTGACCCTCAAGCGCACTGTGGAAGTACAGACGGCCATCGGCATACACGTAGCTCAACGGCACGGCATAAGGATATCCGTGGTCGCCCGACAACGCCAATGTGCCCGATGTCGCTCCACGCAATTTCGCCTCACTCTCGGCAGGCGGCAACTGCTGTCGCTTGCGCCTCATCTCTCGGAACTCCTCCATATCCTTATCTATTTATTGCCCAGAAAAAAAAGAAGCGGTGTGTCGAGTCGTGCCGCCCAACAGGTCTCCTTATGCTCGTGACCATCGAACACCAGGCTCTTGAAGTGCTTGTCATCCCATCCCTTTGAGCGGATCAGGCGGTTCATCTGCTCCTGAAATGGGGCGTAACTGCCATCAAGTTCCACCGTTCCGCGGTCCATATATATCAGCGCGCTGTTGGCCG
Organism: Muribaculaceae bacterium; assembly: GCA_017478265.1. Lineage (GTDB taxonomy): Bacteria > Bacteroidota > Bacteroidia > Bacteroidales > Muribaculaceae > Sodaliphilus. The sequence goes on from JAFVDY010000159.1 coordinate 2,565, forward strand.
CCGGCAAGTGCTTGTCGACGTATTGGTTGAAAGCGATTGGCCACCGCAGGCAATCGGCCACGCTCTGCATAGGCGACATAGGCAACGCCAGCGACAGGTGGGTGCTCATGCAACCGGCCTTGCCGAACACCTGCGGATACTCGCATAACGCGTACAGCGAAATCAAGCCGCCCATGCTCGACCCCATAATCACGGTGTGCTCGCGGTCGGTGAGCGGGCGATATGTGCTGTCGACAAAGGGCTTCAACTCTTCCACTATAAACCGCAGGTAGGCATCGGCATGCAGCTCGGCTTCTGTGCCCCACTGGTCACGCGCTTCGGCGGGCATATACTCGCGGCAACCCTGCGGGAAATAGTCTTGCAAGCGGTCGACGGTGTTGTCGATAGCCACCACTATCGCAGGGCGGATTTCGCCGGCGCTTATCAAGCGGCTCATCACTTCGTCAACCTGCCACTCTTGTTTGTTCCACGTGGTGGTGGAATCGAACAGCATCTGTCCGTCGTGCATATACACCACGTCGCACTCCATGCCGCGCTCGTAACCCTCAGGCAACCATACCGCCACGTTGCGAGATGCCACATACTTCGACGCGAACGGCTTGTACTCCTCCAGCTTGCCGCTACTCACGTGCTGCTGCTTCGCCTGCGCCGAACACGACGCCCACAGCATCGCCGCCAGCACCGCTATCCCAAAGCTTAATATACTCTGTCTCATATCTGTCAGTTGATTAATTGGTTTAATTTACCACATTCACCGGCTCGCCGGCTATATACCGCGCCACGTTCTCCACCACTATGTCCATCAACCGATGCCGAGCCTCAACGCTCGCCCAGCCAATGTGGGGCGTGAAGTAGCAATGGGGAGCCTTAAGCAGCGGATTGTCGCGCTCGGGCGGCTCCTGACTCATCACATCGACCGCCGCCGCGGCTATCCGGCCGTTGCGTAGCGCCGCTGCCAGCTCGGTCTCATCCACAAGCGGGCCGCGAGCGGTATTTATGAGGATTGCCGTGCGCTTCATCAGCGACAATCGCCGCGCGTCCACCATCCCGCGTGTCTCAGCCGTCAGCGGGCAGTGCAAGCTCACCACATCGCCGCGAATGAACACCTCATCCAAGTCCTTGGCCTTCTCAATCCCTACCGGCAAGGCCTCGGTACTCTTGCTCGTATGGGCAAGCACTTTCATCTCCATCGCCAGAGCGATGCGAGCCACTGCCATTCCTATGCTGCCCAAGCCCACTATGCCTATGGTCTTGCCGGCAATCTCGGTGATGGGGCGGTCGGTATACGAGAAGTCGCGGCACTCGCTCCACCGCCCCGAGCGTACCGAGCGGCTGTAATGGTCGGCATGGGTTGTGATATTGAGCAGATGCGCAAACACTATCTGAGCCACGCTATTGGTGCTGTAGGCCGGCACGTTGGTCACTATCACGCCTCGCTCGCGGGCCGCATCTACGTCTACTATATTATACCCCGTGGCTATCACGCCTATGTAGCGCAGCCGCGGCAGCTGGGCTATTGTCTCGCGCGTGAAGGTCACCTTGTTGGTCAGCACCACCTCGGCCTCGCGGGCGCGTTCAATCACCTCGTCAGGGCTTGTGCGGTCGTAAATGGTGCAGTCGCCCAAGCGCTCCAGCGGCTCCCACGAGAGGTCGCCTGGGTTGCCGGTCCAGCCGTCTAATACAACTATTTTCATCGTCTTGTCTTTATGTTGTTTAATGGTTTTTAAAGTAAAAGCGCGGCCGTCAGCAGCAGCGTGAAGATGAGCATATTGCGGGCCGTGGCGCCAAGCACGGGATTCAACGCGCTGCCTCTGCCGTGATGCAGCTTGACGGTGGTGGCCACGTGCAGCACAAGGTATATCGCGAGTGGCAACAGCCGCAGGTAGTTCCACGCGGTGCCGCCCTCTATGAGCGGTTGCAGAACGAAGTAAAGCCACACCGGAGCCAGAAACGACATCGCCGCCAGACCGTTCAGCAGATAGGCAAGTGTAGCCATCCGTCGGCCGAATATCACCACGCTCGTGGTCTTGTGTGCCTCGCGGTCGTCGTCCACGTCGCGTATGTTGTTCACAAGCAGAACGTTCACGCCCATAAATCCGGTAGCTATGGCCCCGTTCACCGCCAGCGCGTCGATTGCGCCGCCGGTCACCAGGTAATAGGTCATCACCACCGGTATGATGCCGTAGAAGATAAACACCGCCAGCTCACCAAGTCCGTGATGGCTCAAGGGGTACGGCCCCGCGCTATAAGCAATCACGCCCGCGGCAATAAACGCTCCCACTATTACCAGCCACCACGGCCCGTAGGCAAGCAACGCCAACCCTACGGCGCACGCCGCGCCCAGCGTGGCGTAGGTGACCGTCTTGAGCGTCGCGGGCTTGATGTCTCCCTCGGTCACGCCGCGGCGGAATCCGGCGCGGCCCTTCTTGTCGATGCCGTCCACATAGTCGTAGTACTCGTTGGCGAAGTTCGACGCCACCTGAGCCAGCAGCGCGAACAGCAGGCACAGCGCGGCCGCCCCCCAACGCACGTCGCCCCGGCTCATCGCCAGGGCTACGGCAAGCACCACGCCGCTTAGCGACACGGGCAATGTCCTGAGGCGCATCGCCTCAAGCCAAATCTTAATCATCGCGATTCCGATGGGGTTATTTCTTGAAATGCATCAAGTCGCTGGGAGTTACACCAAGCTCAAGCATTCTCACCTCCTGTTGGTCGACACGGCTCTTGAACGTGTTGTACTTCTCCTTGGCGCGCTCTTTCTTGTTTACCGCGCTCTCGGCGTCCTTCTGCTGTTGCTCGGCCTTCTGTTGCTCTTTCTTTGCCTTCTCGGCTTGTTTCAGAGCTTTGTCCTTGGCTTTCTCTACTTCTTTCTCGCTCTTGATGTATTCCTTCTCGGCCTTCTGCATCTCCTTATAGGCCTTCTGATACTCCTTGATGGCTTCCTGTTGATCCTTGTTGAAGTGGCTCAAGTTGTCGGCACCGGCGGTGAACGTGAAGCCCACGAGTGCCATCATCACGATAAATAATAACTTTTTCATCCTTCTGATATGTTTTTTAATGTGATTTCTTTGTTTGTTGTTTGATTACACGGTAAGAATCTCTTTCTCCTTGGCGGCGAACACTTCGTCGATCTTCTTCAAGAACTTGTCGTGAAGCTTCTGCACCTTCTCCTCGCCGTCCTTCTGTACGTCCTCGGGCATACCGTCCTTAACAGCTTTTTTCAGGCCCTCGATACACTCACGGCGTGCCGTGCGCACACTCACCTTCGCTTTCTCGCCCTCGCCCTTGGCGTCTTTCACCAGCTGGCGGCGGCGCTCCTCGGTCAGTGGCGGGAAGTTGAGCCTGATTACTTCGCCATTATTCTCGGGCGTAATACCTATGTTTGAGTCGAGAAGGGCTTTCTCTACAACCTTAAACATCGGTTTCTCCCAAGGCACAATCGTAATCGTGCGGGCGTCGGGGGTGCTGATATTGGCAACTTGCGACAGCGGCATCATGCTGCCATAGTATTCCACTCTCACCACGTCGAGCACCTTAGGGTTGGCCTTGCCGGCGCGCACTCGCGACAGCGTCTCGTCCAAATAGTTCACAGCCTCTTGCATCTTCTTCTCGGCTGCATCGAGATAAGTTTTTAAGTCTTTCATTTTCTTTTCGTTTTTATTTTATGTTTATCTTAATTGTCAATTGTTTATGGTCTTAATCTTTCCCTTATCCACGGCGAAGCGTTGTAGCATCTCTATCTCCGGAGTCCGGGTCTCGTTGCCGTTGCCGGTGGCGAAGGTCGAGTAATAGTTGCCGTTCACTATCCTTACTCGATATTTGTCGCAGTCGCCCAGCTCGCGCGCGTCGAACGCCAGCCGCCCGAGCTTGTAGCGCCCGAGCGCGAACTTGCCGTTGCCGCTTGTGCGGGCCGCCATAGTGTGGTCAACAATCAATATCATCTGTCGTGCCTCCTTGCGATAGGGCGTGATGGCGTTGAACGTGAGGCCGCGGTCTTTCACGCCGGCTCGGGTGTACACCTCGGTGTCGCGGGTGAAGTACGACGTGTTGCTCATCTTCTTGTAGCCGGCGCCGTAGGGAATCTCGACCGTAATCTGGAAGATGTCGCACGTAGCCAGTTCGCCCATGTCGACGCCCAGTTCCACCACCACCGAGTCGCGCGTCGACGCGGTCTCGACAATCTCTATCGTGAAACAAGGCGTTTCAGCCGGAGCCGTAACTGCCGTGATTACAATCAGTAATATTGCGTAAACTAATCGCTTCATCTCTAAAATTAGTCGATTTATGGCGGTAAAGGTAGTGAAAATTGAGAAATATTCGATAAAATATCGCTATTTTTTGCGTTTTTTGAGTGAAAAACATTAATTTTGGCGTGATAAATAGCCTGTTTTGTTATATTTTTTATCACAAAAATACTGTTATGGACTACGGAACTATGCGTCACTATCCGCTATCGCTTAGGCAGAAGCAACTTTTCGACAGTCGCAATTCCACTGCCGGCATCGAGCATAATCAGCCGCGACTGTTTCATCTCGACTCCGATGTCGACATCGACCGCTATGCCCATGCCTGGCGCATGGTGATAGATATTCACGGCTCGGTGAAGACACGCTTCGATTGGGACGACAGCGCAAACCTGATGGCGGTGGTCGACAACGACCTTCAACCTAATGTGCGCACGCAGTCGATGACGGCAACGCGATGGCTACAGGAACTGCATCAGCTCGTAAGGCCGTTTAACCTCGATGGCGACGACGACCTTTATCGCATAGTGCTTTATACCATAATGAGCGACGACGGTCTGCGAGAGCAAGACAAATTCCTGTTTATCGACTTCCATAGCGCTATTGCCGACACTCGCTCGCTCCTGATATTGCTCAGTGGAGCCGACGATGTGTACCACCGTGGCAATACCGTGCGCGAAACAATCGCCGCGCCCGCTCTTGTAGCCGAGAGTAATCCCGACAGGCTTCAACGCGCCCGCGAATGGGTTGAACTGTTTTATCCTGAGGATATTTCCTCTTTACCCAAACCCGATATCAACTCCGACCAGCAAGCGCCTCACCGCAAGGCGTCGCTCACGCTCGACCTCAAGTCATCTCAACTGCGGCACCTCGCCGCTTCCTTCGAAATCGAACCTCAAGCGGTGCTCGCCGCGGCGCTCGGTTTGGTCGTAGGCAAGACTGTGGGCAAACGCAAGACGATTTTCGCCCTGCTCGACAGCGGTCGACAGGCGGCCGAACTCGAATACACAGTAGGCCACCTCGAGCGACTCTTGCCTGTGCTGTGCAACTGCGGCAGAAATATGACTGTCGAACAATATCTCAAAGGTGTGCAAGCGGCTATCGACGGAGCGCGTGACTGCGGAGATGTGGATTTCCATCACCGCCTCCCAAACTTCGACAGCCTCGTAATGTCGGTCACTGTGGATATGGCGGAGATTGCCGACATCAGCCAGTTTATCGACCGTCACGAGGCAATCGATACCACTCCCGAGCCGCAACCGCCGCTCGCTTTCATAATCGCCAACGGCGACGACGGCCTCTCGCTCATTTGTCGCTATCATTCGGGACAATACAGCAATAGGCTTGTGGCGCAAATGCTGATGGACTTCGACTCTGCTCTAAACGGTCTCGCTCAGCGCCGTATGCTTACCGATGTGCTTGTGTCAGACATCGAACCGCTTGTGCTCGATAACACTCCAACTCCAGCTCCCGCTGAAACAATCGAACTCCCGAGCTACGACGAGGAGCGGGAAGCGGTGGTGATTGACGACTGGAACCACGATATCGCCACCTATGACTATAGCTCGGTGCAAGCTGTGCTCGACGAGAACACCCTCGACGCTTTCCTCGACGGGGCCAACCGCGCGCTGGGCGACGTGTTGCTCACCGGTGCCACCGGCTTCCTCGGCGCTCACGTGCTCCACAGGCTGCTCAGCTCGGGTGGGGGAGGGCATATATATTGCCTGTTGCGCCCCCACGAGAAACTCTCGGCCGTCGAACGTCTGAAGTCCACCTTGTTCTATTACTTCGAGGATGCTTTCGACGAGGTGTTCGACTCCCGACTGACGGTGATTGAGGGCGATATAACCGAACGTATCGACGTCGTGCCTCGGGTCGACACCGTATTCAACTGCGCGGCCGAGCTCGACCACATAGGCGGCCGAAACGTGATTGAGCGGATTAATGTCGACGGGGTGAACAACCTTATCTACTGGTGTCTTGGCAATGGCGCTACGCTGGTGCAGGTGTCGACGCTCGCGGCTATGGGCTACATCGAGCGGGGTACCGCTATCGCAGGCGAAATCGATGAGCAGAGGCTATACTTCGGCCAGTATCTCGGCAACGACTATGTGCGAACCAAGTTCCTTGCCGAGCGACTGATTCTCGAGGCTGTCGACAAGCAAGGACTTTCGGCGAAGATTATGCGCGTGGGCGTGCTCGCGCCGCGTTACCGCGACGGCGAGTTCAAAATCAATTTCGGCACCAGTGCCGCCATGGGTGTGCTCAAAGCATTCTCCATCATTGGCGCTTGTCCTTTCTCGATGCTCGACAATACGCTGGAGTTTACGCCCGTTGACGATGTCGCGAGGGCGATGGTGATGCTCGCCGGCACGCCCGAGTCGTGCCGTGTGTTCCACCTGTGCAATCACCACCGGGTGCTATCAATCGATGTCTTCAACGAGATGTCGCGTCTCGGACTGGTAATACGTCACGTCGAGGACGACGAGTTTGAGGAGGCCGTCGACGCGGCGGTCGACGACATGGAGCGGGGCGAGGTGCTCGAGCGCATTGTGGCTTTCGAGAATTTGCGCCACCGCGCGTTGCCCGTCGAATTGAGCAACCGCTTCACGATGCAGGTGCTCTATCGACTCGGCTTTGCCTGGAGCGTTACCAGTTGGGACTATATCAAGCGCTTCATAGCGCAGCTGCAAGGCTTGGGCTTTTTCGACCTTTCTTCGGAGTGACAGCGATGGTCTGGCACGAGTCGGTGAATATAAAGTATATTGACGAGGAAGCGGCACTGCGGCTATCTCCGGTTCGTCGCGACTATATCAACCGCTTTCGCCGCTCTGGCGACCGGCGCCGAGCCATAGCGGCCTCTCTCGCCCTCGACAGATTGCTCGTCAAGCATCTGGGACTGTATGAGCGCGAGGTCGTTATCAGGCGCGATGGCAACGGCAAACCGTTTTTGCCAGACTATCCCGAATGGCACTTCAATATCTCGCACAGTGGCCAATGGGGTGTGGCCGCCATCTCCCGCAGTCACGTAGTAGGTATCGATGTTCAACAACTCTCCTCTTTCGACCGCGAAGTGGCGCAATTCTTCATGTCGCCCCGCGAGATTTCCGACATAGAGGTTTTGCCTCCTGGCGAGCGGAACTTCCGCTTTACATGTCGATGGGCACAGTGTGAGGCCTACCTGAAAATGAAGGGTAGCGGTGTCGCTACCCTTAGGCGAGGCACGCCGGTCATAATCCCGGCTGCCGTTTCCATTATTCTACCGCCACTCGACGGCTCGCATTTGCTCGCTATCGCCTCAGAAGCGCTTGCGCCGGCGTGAGAAGAGTTTAACGCCCATCATCACCGCGCGATAAGCGAGATACAAATAGTCCATCTTGTTCAAGCCGGCTACCACTCCGTTGCTGAACAGTAATCCTCTTACACCTTGCTGCTTGGCACGCTCGCCGGTGGTAGCAAGTTGATTGCGCAACTGCACACGCCCCATCTCGCGACGCAATAGCGATTTGCCGCGAGCCAAGTTAAGCTCGTCGATGGTGTATCCTTTCCAAGTGGAATTGCCGTTGTTTTCTTCGGGAAGTCCTAATAAAGTGGCCATGACATGTTGTTTGTTTAATAAGAGGTTATTGTTGTGACGGAGCGTCGAGTATCAACTTCGAGAAGTAGCGTGAAATAGGATTGACTATCAGCTGCTTGCGATAGCTCCAAAGAATGCCGAACAGCAGCAGTAATGCGCCTAACACAATTCCCGCCGCCGCCCAGATGTTGCCGTTTAACAAGCTTTCGAGCGAATGGATGGCCGACAAGGATATTATCACAAGCAAACTTGAGGCTACAAAGAGAAGAATGAGCAAAATGGCGATAGCCGAGAGAATTTTTACTAATTTCTCGGTTACCGTAAGTTTAGCGTAGTCAATCTCCAAACCGGCCTCTTGCTTGAGTTGCTGATACAGCTGGCCGTAGTTTACTCCTGTTTCCATGTCGGGTCGAGTGGTTTTGATTGTTATTGCTCAATTTGAGCACTTATTTGGTTCACAAGTTGCTCTACCTCGTCGTCGCTGAAATCGATGCCTTTCTTCTTAAGCATCTCCTTGATGCGAGTGCGCAGATCCTTGCCGCTCTCGGGAGCGAACAACAATGCGGCTCCGCAACCCAATATTGCGCCGCCTAAAAATGCGTATAATAAACTTAACTGTTTCATTTCTTAATTCAGGGGGTTAAATCGGTTGTTCTTTAATCTTGTTGTCTCGAATGATTTCACCTCGGATTTATGACACTGCCTGCGGTATCACTCTTCCTTAATCTCACGGGAGATGTCGTCGATAAGCTCGTCCATCTCGTTGCCTTTCAGGTTCACGCCGTTCTTGCGAAGCAACTCAGCGATCTTGTCACGGGTCTCGACACCCTTGGCGGGCGCGAACAGCAGACCAACGGCAGCACCGGCCAGGGCGCCGCCCAAAACTGCTAATACAATGTGAATAGGTTTCATTTTCTTTTAAGTTTTATGTGGTTATTATTTTGGTTTGTTTCTTCTCGTCATGTCATCGCGCATATCATTTGGGTCTTTCCCATAATGATTACCGAGCCTGGCAGGAGCTGTATCGCGTCGGCGGGATAGAGCCTTACTCCGTCCACTATCAGTATTGCTTGATCCGTGCCGGGCACCTTCGAAATCGTCACCTTGTCGTCGCGCACGTTGATGTAGGCGTGAAGCCTGCTCATTGTGCGATCAAAGGTCGGTATCGCCACGCTCGGCTGCGGACCCATTCCCATGTTGGCGTTGGCCGACGGCGCGCGACCAATACTGTTGCGTCCTTTGCTTAACGGATAGATCCTGCCGTTGCAGTTGAGCGTGCAGCTATTGATGGCTCGCTTGTTGCGGTTCTGCACAATCATAGTCCCGGTAGATTCATATCCCCCGCCGGGTGGCAAGGGTGGCGGCACATCGAAGCGCGCCGTGAAGTTGGTGCGGCATACCGGGCATGTCACCTCCATCGTCTTTGCACCATCGGAGCGAGTGATTTTCAGGCGGGTGCCGCAGTTGGGACATATGTATTTTACTATCTCCATCAGTTCAACAGGTGGTTTTTAGTGCTGTTGCAAAGTGCAAATGTAGTGCAAAAAAAGCGAATTTACAACTTTTTATCGCTTTTTTTAACATTTATTGCACCCAACCGCTAATTCTCAAACACTTCGGCCACTTTTTGCAGGTTGGCGATTATGCTTATATGCTGCGGACAGTGCTCCTCGCATTGGCCGCATTGGATGCAGGCGCTCGGCACGCCGCGCGTGTGCGACAGGTTGCTGAAGTAGGTGCTGGTGTCCATCCATTGTTGCTCTTTGCCAAACTGCTTGATGGTGTTGTAGATAGCGAAGTATTCTGGTATCGCGATGTTCATCGGGCATCCGTCGGTGCAATAGTGGCACGCTGTGCATGGGACGGCTATCGTGTCCTTGATGATGCCCGTGGCGGTGTTAATAATCGCCCGCTCCTCATCGTCGAGTGGCGCAAAGTCTTTCATAACCGCCGTGTTGTCGTCCACTTGAGCCAGATTGCTCATGCCACTGAGCACCATCATCACGTTAGGCAGTGAGGCCGCGTAGCGTAGTGCCCACGATGCGGGCGACGCCTGTGGCGAGTGGCGCTTCATCATCTCGGCCACCGCATCAGGCACATGAGCCAGCGAGCCGCCTTTCACCGGCTCCATCACCACCACCTTTTTGCCGTAACGCTCACATATCTCGTAGCAGCGGCGGGCCTCAATTGCGGGGTCTTCCCAGTCGAGATAGTTGATTTGCAGCTGTACTATCTCCACTTGGTGGGCATGGTCGTGCAGAATCTTCTCGAGCGTGGCGCTGTCGTCGTGAAACGAGAAACCGGGATGCTTTATCTTTCCCTCGGCGGCTTTGCGTACGATAAAGTCGAAGCCGCCCACGCGTTCCATCGTTGCCAAGTAGCTTTTGTTCAAGGCGTGTAGCCAGTAGTAGTCGAAGAAGTCAACACCGCATTTCTCCAGCTGCTCGTTGAAGATGCGCTCCAAGTCGTCGGCGCTGTTCACGTCCCAGCAAGGCATCTTGTCGGTGACGGTGAACGCCTCGCGCGGGTAGCGGCGCGACACGGTCTCGCGGAACGCGAGTTCGCTCTTGCCTCCATGATAGGGATAGGCTGTATCGAAATAGGTGAAACCTCGCTCGATGAACAGGTCTACCATCCGCTTCATCGCTTCAATGTCGATTGACTGTGGGTCGTTGCTGTCGACCTGCGGCAGGCGCATCAATCCGAAGCCTAATTTCTTTGCTGCCATATCGCGTTAGTCTTTAAGGATATATTTCAACACCAAGTAGCCGCCTACCACTTGCAGCACTAAACCGGGAATGCCGATAGTGAAATCCTGCAACGCGGCTTGAAGACTGCCGGTCATGGCCCACTCGGCGAGCGAGCCCACCAACTGATAACCGGCCACTACGGCGGCTATCAACGCCAAGCTCACGCGGCGGCTATGTTGTGCCACCAACGCGGCGATAATAGCGAGCAACACGCTCTTGGTCAAGAGGATGTGGAGCATCGACGCGGCAGGCATGGCAAACAGCAGGTGGTTGACCAGAGGCGACAGCACCGCCGTGAGCAAACCCACTTTCAGGCCGTATTTATACGCTCCGATCAGCGTGAAGAAGTAGATCGGCAGCAGGGTCAATCCGCCTTGAGGCACGAGGTGGCACAGTTGAGGGAACAACACGTTGCCAACGATGAACGCGAGGGCCACACCATAGGTGCGAGCCTTCGACAGCGGTAATGAATATAAATTTGTCATAGTCGTAAGATGTTAATAATTAGCTAAGTATCCGCCTTTCGCGCCAAACAGGCGCAAAATCACCCGCAAATTTCGTAAAAAAATCCCAATCCGCCAAATTTTTTTCACTCACCACCTCCCCACCACCCCCGCGCGACCGGGTGGGACACCGGTCACGGCCTCGAGATGACGTTATAAAGCAACAACTTAAACACAACTAAAAACAACTTGGAACAACTATTTTATTTTTGTCGACGAACTTGCGACAACGAATTACACGAATTTTCACGAATTATTTTTTGTGGGACACTTGTCGGTGGGTGAAGCGCCGGAGGCGCGTAGGAGTTCAGGCGGGAGGCAAGCGCGGAGCGCGCAGCCCCTGTATCGGGCGAGCGCCCCAACCGCCGCGCCCCAACGGGGCGCAACAGGATGTGTGGGACACTGGGTGTGGCTGAAATAAATGAGTGAATATGCATTGTGGGATAGTTGGGACAGTGGCTATTTGGTTGTTTTTGCATGGTTATGCGGATATTTATTTAGTTTTGTTGGTGGGACAGTGGTTTCAATTTTCATTATCTGATTTATAATCTAAGCTGCCGCAAAGATAGTCGGCGAATTGTGCGAAAGCAACCACATTCCCGTGTTGGCAAATTCTTTGTCGGCGAATTGGGCGAATTTTTCTTATTTTTTGTCGGCGAAATTTTTTTGTCGGCGAATTGGGCGAATTTTATATTTGTTTGGCTTGATGGCCGGTTTGGGTTAAATAATACGGGGGCTCGATGTGAGCCCCCGTGAGTTGCGGTTATTGGTCAGGATTATTGTTCGAGAATGATGGAGTAGAGGGTGGAGATGTCGCCGGCGTTGATGTTGCCGTCGCCGTTGAGGTCATAGGCGGCGTCGGCCGCTCCGCGCAGGATTGCGGAGTAGAGTTCGCTCACATCGCCCGCGTTGACGTTGCCGTCGCCGTTGAGGTCACCACTGACGGCGGGTTTGGGCACGCTGAACGAGCGCGTCTCGCCGTAGAAGGTGCCGCTGCTGTCGGTCACGTAGGAGCGGTAGCTGTAGGTGCAGCCGGGCTGCAGATTGGAGAGTGTTGCCGTTATGCGCTCGCCGGTGGCCTTCACCTTGTTGACGGCGCTCGGCGCAAGCTGAGGCGCGTTTGAGGAAGTGGTGTTCCACCAGTACTCGAAGCCCTGTTCGCTGATGGTCTCGCTACCGCGAATGGCCACGCCCTTGATGGTGGCGCTACCCGCATCGAGGTCGAGCAGGAAGTCGGCATAGGTGTGCACCAACGGTTCGAAGTAGACGCCGGCGTCGGCTGTGATAAACGCAATCCAGTCGCCGTAATACATCGTGCCGTCGTCGGCCTTATAGAACGGCCGAAATTTGAAGTACACATTCTCAGTCATATTGCGGATTGTTCCCGACATAATACCATCGTACACGGGACAGTAGACCAAGGTCGAGGGCATCTCGACGGGCGCATCGTAGCGTCGCCACTCAAAGCCGCACGACACTTCCTCGTCGGCGATATTGGTCTCAGCCATTAGTAGCGGCGTACGGTTGTCGAGCATCTTCGCCGCCTGCGTCGTCATCGTCAATTCCGATGTCGTGAACGAAATCGACTGCGACTGGTTACCGCTTTCGGTCTCAACGGTATACGAGGCCGAATACGACGTCTTAGGCTTCAGCCCTGTGAGATTCAGCCATTCGTATTTCGTGCCACTATAGGTGAAATAAGCAGTCTTCAGCTTCGCGTCACCATTGTTGAAATTTGCGGTTAATTTCGCCGTCGTGGGACCGATAGCACGATTCGTCGAAATGCCTGCACCTTGCGTGCTGAAATTTAATTGCTTAGAATACTCTTTGTCATTATATGTGAATCCGAGATAACAAGTATAGCTTGAATTCAGATTCAAGCCTGTAATATTACACTTCAAAGAATAGTACTCATCGGTGGTTTCGGCTATTGTGGCAGGATAGTTAGTGCCATTTAATTTCACATAGAAATCATTGACCACAAGCCCAGCGTCGCGAGCGACCTTGAAAGAAATTTGAGCCGTAGTTTGGCTTGAAGAGTAATTAACAGAAGAGAACTCAACATTTTTTGTAGAAATACTTAACTCCATCGATTGAGTACCATTTACGCCATCCTGCGTATAATAAACGGTAACAGTATAACCGGTGTTGGGCTGTAGGCCTTTTACCAATATCGAGCCATCGCTTGCCGGATTGAAAGTCTTATTGTTTGCTTTAACAGAATTGAGATTAATATTATGTTCGTTCGAAATATGCGAAAATTTTAATATAGTATAACTACTTTCTATTTGTACATTATAGTAATCTAATAATAGTTTAATGTTGGAGCCGAAATTTTTCCAAAAAGATGCATTCTTATAAGCATTCGGCGCTGTAACATATAAAGATTTACTATAATTGTCAAAAGTACTTGAATAGATTGACGGTGGAGTGGGGTTTAATGATATTATAGATTTCAGACCGCTGCAATCGGAGAAAGCATAGCTATTGATTGAGGTGACGGAGTTGGGGATGGTGATGCTTATCAGGCCGCTGCAACCGTAGAACGCATATTTGCCGATTGAGATGATGGAGTTGGGGATTGTGATGCTCGTCAAGTTAGTCATGCCATAGCAAATATAAGCCGGAATATATTCAACCTCATTACCAAAAGTAAAAGATTCTATTGTACCTTTATTATCGGAGAAGGGAGTTTTATCATAGGTGAAATCAGCAATAGTTTTTACATTCCAAGTTACGTTAGTCAAACCGCTGCAATCTTTGAAAACAGAGCTGCCGATTGAGGTGACGGAGTTGGGGATTGTGACGCTCGTCAAGCCGGTGCAACCGGAGAACGCAGAGCCGCCGATTGTGATGACGGAGTTGGGGATGGTGATGCTCGTCAAGCCGCTGCAACCGGAGAACGCAAAGTCTGCAATTCCTTTTGTGCCATCTTTAATCGCATTACTTGTGCCGCTGGTCATAGTGCCTTTGTATTTATATGCCACCAAACCGGCATAGACAAGGCCCTGAGGCTGGTTGTCAAACCAAGCAGTGCCGTAGAACGCATCTTTGCCGATTGAGGTGACGGAGTTGGGGATGGTGATGCTCGTCAAGCCGCTGCAACCATAGAATGCTGATGGGCCTATTGAGGTGACGGAATTGGGGATTGTGACACTCGTCAAGCCGCTGCAATCGTATAACGTATAGGAGCCTATTGAGGTGACGGAGTTGGGGATGGTGATGCTCGTCAAGCCGCTGCAATTGGAGAACACATTGTTGCCGATTGAGGTGAC
>JAFVDY010000160.1 GCA_017478265.1 Muribaculaceae bacterium
ACTTGTATTTTTGCTTAAGTCGATAGTTTCTCCAATGTAACTATAAAAAAAGAGTTTTTCAAGTAGAGTCGATTTCGTGATGTCAATATTGTCTAATGTGCCGTATGCCTCAAGGCTCTTTAATGCCGGGCAATTGGAAACCTTTAAAGACTTTGCGGTAATTGTATAAAAGGTTTCTAATGCTGTGCAATTACTGAAATCAAGATCTACTTTCTCTTGTGGCGTATAATTACCGATATTTACACTCACTAAACTCGTACAGCTATTACAATTGACCGTCTCTAACTTGTTATTTTTACTATAATTAATATTTAATTCCGTAATAGGATTATACGAAATATTCAGTGTCTCAAGATTTGGATTTCCGCTTATGTCGATTGCGGTAATTTCATTCTTCCAACCGGTTGTAGGACCTCCAACCCCCAAGTTTAGCAACTTTAAAGAGTTGTTTGTAAGCAGATTAATAGAAGACAGATTACATTGTATAGCATATAATGAATCCAATGCCGTACAGCCGTTAATATTGATTGTTCTAATCGGATTCCAATTGACATCAACATACGTAAGTGCTGTATTTTGAGACAAGTCAAGATTTGTTAATTGCCCTTGTTGCCACTTTAGTCGTTTCAAACCGGTAAAATAAGCTATACCCGTAATATCGGAAATATTCTTGTGGGTGGATACGGAATAAGGGAAATTAATTTCGGTTACAGCTGCGACAGCGGCTTGGTCGAGGTAGCCGTTGCCGTCGTCGTAGTACTGCGCGACCCATGCGCGGAAGTAGGGATCGGGGAAGTTCGTGGCGTCGATCGCTACTTGAGCGACGGCGCGGGTGCCGAGGCACCCCAGAAACGTCAGGATCATGCACAAAGCAAGCCTGGCAAGTGAAGGTTTGATAAGTCGAACCATAATTGTAATAAGTCCTTCACTTAATGTCCCCGAATGATGAAGATTGTTTCTTTTGGTAGTAATGAAAAAAAACGCGCGGGACATTGTTGTTTATCTTATAGGAGGCATCGCCAAACGCCCACATCGAAATAAACAGTATTCCCCACGCGATGCCCGTATACTGTCTCCCGCCTACGGGGAATACAAATATAGGCTACCACGAGCGTATTTACTGCTTCTCCTTCGATGTAAAAAAAATTTGGCGAATTTTCCTATAAAGGATAAGCAAAACGCATCTTATGTTAACTCGGATTCACGCGCAATCGCTACTACACGCTGTCAATGGAATCCGCCGCAAAATTAAACATTATTTCTGTTCAAATACAACATCAGGTCAAAAATCGCTCAATTTTTAACAATTTTTAAATATTTGATTTCTTCACGTAAGTATTCATCGATTCCGCGTCGAGAGTGTGTCAGAATTCTAACCGTATGAATTTCATTTCGTTGCCAATAAATCGGGAAAAGTAGCGTATCTTCGATGCGAGTGCGATTTCAACGCTATTTGTGAATTATGACACACGCTTGTGTTGCTGTAACCTATCGCTGAATAGACAGTGGTCGCACTCGATGGAAGATGGAAGATATGGTTGAGCGGGGTGTTGACGGCACCCGGTCGACGCATGCGTCGACCATACATTTGGCGGGCGGGACACAGGCCGTAACATCTTACATATTACATCTTACATCGAAAAATACATCTTACATCGGTGGAGCTATCATACATCAAGAAGATAGCTCAACCGCATATCCTTAAAAATAATTAATTTTGTGCCACGGCAGGCGTCGGTTAAGAATTTTAAGCTAAATTTGTCGTTTAAAATATAAAAATAACTCTAAAAAACATCTTATAACTATGACTAAATCAGGACTTGACCCTCTGAAGTTTAACGCCCGACTCGACGGAAAAGACATCGCGCTCTACGTGCTGACCAACGATAACGGCCTTGAAGTGTGTATCACCAACTATGGCGGACGCGTAGTTACGCAACTCGTACCCGACCGCAACGGCAAACTCACCGACGTACAACTCGGCTACGACAATATACAAGACTATCTCGACAACGACGGCAACTTCGGCGCACTCATAGGACGCTATGGCAACAGAATAGGTAACGCGCGCTTCACACTCGACGGAAAAGAGTACCAACTGCCCGTCAACAACGGCCCGCACTGCCTGCATGGCGGACCGAAAGGCTTCGACAAGAAGGTGTGGGATGCCGAGCAAGTCGACAACTCCACGCTCCGCCTACGCCTGCATAGCGACGACGGAGAAATGGGATTTCCCGGCAACCTCGACGTGACTGTGGTATATCGCCTTACGCCCGACAACGCGCTCGATATCGACTACAGCGCCACCACCGACGCGCCCACCGTTGTCAACCTCACCAACCACTCCTACTGGAACCTGAGCGGTGACCTCTCTCGATCAATTCTCGACCACGAGGTGATGATCGACTCACACAAGATCACACCCAGCGACGAGACTCTAATCACCGACGGCTCTACGCGCGACATCATAGGCACACCGCTCGACTTCTCCGCGCCCAAGCCTCTCGGACGCGACATCAACGCCGACTACGACCAGCTCATCAACGGCAACGGTTACGACCAGAACTTCCTGCTCAATCGGCCGGGCGACATCAACCACGTTGCGGCAACAGTCTATGCTCCCAACACCGGAATACTCATGGAGATTCTCACTTCCGAGCCGGGACTGCAAATCTACACCGGCAACTTCCTGGACGGCAGTAAGGGCAAATTCGGTGTACCCTACCCCGCACGCTCGGCGGTAGCTATCGAGACGCAGCACGCGCCCAACACTCCCAACTGCCCGCAGTACGACAGCTGCGTGCTTCGACCCGGCGAGCAGTATCACACTCGCACCATCTACCGCTTCAAAGTAAAATAATGGCCTACCGATTTGCGAAATATATCATCGTAGTGGTGGCGGTATTCGCCACCACTATCGGTGCTATAGCGCAAATCAACGCCGACCAAGTGCTCAAAATAGGGCGGAACGCCCTCTACTTTGAGGATTACATCCTTTCTATTCAATATTTCAACCAAGCTATTACCGCCAAACCCTACCTCGCCGAACCTTACTACTATCGCGCTGTGGCGAAAATAAGCCTCGAAGATTACCGTGGCGCCGAAGAGGACGCTTCGCTCAGCATAGAGCGTAACCCGTTCATCGTCGACGCATACCAAGTGAGGGGCGTGGCGCGACAGAATCAAGGGAAATTTCGCGAGGCTATCGACGATTATACCGCAGGGCTAAAGCTCATGCCTTACGACAAGGCGCAACTACTCAACCTGGCCGCGTGCCAAATCCAAACAAAAGACTTTGCCGGCGCAGCCGACAATCTCGCGCTTTTGCAGCGTCTCGACGCTAAGAACGATAAAGTTTACATCGGGTTGGCTCATCTCCACCTCGAGCAAGCCGACACCACAGCGGCTGTCGCCGACGCGAAACGAAGTCTTGAACTCAACCACAGCAACCTGCAAGCACACCTCGTGTTGGCACAAATCGACATCGCTCGCGACAGCCTTGCCCTCGCGCTCGGCCACCTCGACGAGGCGATTAAACTCGAGCCGCAACAGGCTGGGTTCTTTATCAATCGAGCCTACATCAAGTACAAGCTCGACGACTACTACGGCGCGATGGCCGACTTCGACTACGCCATAAAGCTCGAGCCAAATAACCCCGCAGCCATCTACAACCGTGCCATGCTGAACGCCGAAGTAGCCGAAGACGCAAAAGCTATCGACGGATTCTCGCGCGTACTGCAACTGGAGCCCGACAACTTTCTCGCACTCTACAACCGCGCAATACTGCAAATGAAAACCGGACGTTTCCGTACAGCCATAGCCGACTTCGACCGAGTGCTCGCACGGTATCCGAAGTTTGAAGGTGGCTACCTGATGCGGAGCGAGGCGAAGCGACGCAGTGGCGACAACGCCGGTGCCGAACGCGACATGAATCGCGCTGTCGACATCATGAAGCAACGCGGTGTGCACCACAGCGACTACAATCCCGCTAAAATCGAAAACGAAAAACTTGCGCAAAAGAATGCCGCGCCACCCGATAGCGTACCGCCCGAAGAAACTGAGGACGACATCATGAACCGGTTCAACGAGTTGCTCACGGTGGATGTGGACGACTCGTTCAAACCGGAATACAGCAATCGGTCGCGCGGACGAGTGCAAAACGCACAGGTAGACGCCGAGCCTGAACCTTTCTTCGCTCTTTCCTACTACTCGCCGCTCAACGACGACCTTACTATAGGCCAAACACATTATATGCAGGAAGTTACCGCGCTCAACGACACACGCTTGCTGCCCATGAAGCTTACGCTCGCCAATCGTGACGTACAACTCGACAGCAACGACGTGAGCCGGCATTTTGCCTCAATCGACTACTACAACAGCTTGATCGCAAGGCAGCCCAGAGCCATTGACTTCCTCGCTCGCGCGATGGAACAACTGACCGTGAAAAATCCTGAAGCGGCACTAAGCGACGTCGACAAGGCTCTTGAGCTCGCGCCGCGCCAACCCATAGCGCTATTCATGCGAGCTTGCGCCCGCTACCGGCTCTACAACTTGGCTAAACATAATATCGACGCCTCCGCGCCATCTACGCCAACTTCAGGCGATGAGCAACGAGCGTCCTCACTGCTTCACGAGCGGGAGAACGCCAAACTGCTTGAACTGATTCTCAACGACTTGAATGAGATAGTAAAGCTCTCGCCTCGCAACATCTACGCACACTACAATCGTGGCATTGTCTACAACGAAATGCAGAACTACACCGAGGCTATCGCGGCTTTCTCGCAAGCTATCGATCTCAAACCGACTCTTGGCGAGGCGTATTTCAACCGAGGCCTGCTCTACCTGCGCCTTGGCAACAAGCAAGCGGGCGTTAAAGACCTCAGCAAAGCCGGTGAGCTGGGAGTACTACGAGCCTACACCATCCTCAAGCGCTTCCAGTAATCCCCCACCCTAATTTAAAATTTATAATTTATTCTGCTGCAACGCATTATCGAGCAGCACTATCGCCGCCATGGCCTCAACGATAGGCACAGCGCGAGGTACCACGCAGGCGTCATGACGTCCACGGGTGCGCAGCACAGTGGGTTCGCCGGAGCTCGTCACCGTTGCCACTTCACGCATCAAAGTCGCCACGGGCTTGAATGCCACATTAAGTACGATTGTATTTCCGTTGCTGATGCCACCCTGAATACCTCCGCTATGGTTCTCAATGGTAGATATTCGCCCGCCGTTTGCGGCGAAATGATCTATAACCTCGCTGCCGCGCCTCTGCGCCAATGCAAAGCCATCGCCTATCTCAACACCCTTAGCGGCGTTAATCGACATCATCGCACCCGCCAACTGCGCGCTCAGCTTGCCGAACACAGGCTCACCCCAACCGGCGGGAACGCCCGTGATCTCACAACGGACCGTGCCGCCTACGGTATCACCTTCCAACGCCACGGCCTTGATATGCGCCTCCATGGCAGCAGCCAACGCGGCATTAGGGCAACGCACAGGATTTTGTTCAATCAGCGACATATCCATATCATCGCACTCATTAAGTGCGACATCACCTATTCGGATTGTATAAGCGAGTAAAGTCACACCCATACCCGCCAACACTTGACGCGCGAACGCGCCTGCAACAACGCGCGACGCCGTCTCGCGTGCCGACGCGCGTCCGCCTCCGCGATGGTCACGTATGCCATATTTTGCGTCGTAGGTAAAGTCGGCGTGATTCGGACGATACACCTTCTCTATCTCGCTATAATCTTTGGAATGTTGGTCGTTATTGCGAATAATGAATCCTATCGGAGTGCCGAGCGTAACGCCGTGCAACAGCCCCGACAGCACTTCTACGCGGTCGCTCTCGTTGCGGCTTGTCGTCACCGAGCTTTGCCCCGGACGACGACGATCAAGCTCATGCTGAACCGCCTCCAAATCAATCTTCACACCCGAAGGCATTCCATCTATCACGCCACCTATGGCCGGACCGTGCGACTCGCCGAACGACGTCAAGCTGAACACATTACCTATCCTGTTCTTATCAAGCATATACCCTAATGTTTATTCGTCTTCCTTAACTAAATCAACCACCGTACCGCCAACAAACGACACCAGAGACGAGGGCGACAGTTTAAACTGCAAGCCGCGCATACCCGCGCTCACAAATATCTCGTCAAACTGCTCGCACGTCGAATGAAAATACGTCGCGAACGGCTTCTTCATCCCTATCGGCGAACAGCCGCCGCGTATGTAGCCCGTGGTGGGCAGCAACTCCTTCATCGCTATCATCTCGACTTTCTTATTACCGCTCGCTTTAGAGGCTTTCTTCAAATCCACCTCACGGGTGCCCGGCACCACACACACGAAGTGACCAGTCCGGTCGCCGTGTAGCACCAGCGTCTTGAACACTTGGTTAATATCCTCGCCTATCGTGGCTGCCAGATGCTCCGCCGAGAGGTCGTTCTCATCAACGGGATAGCTCACGAGCTCATATTTCACCCCCGCCTTGTCAAGCAGTCGCGCGGCATTGGTTTTCGTCATTTTCTTCCTCGTCTCGCTATATTTTTAACGATTAAAACACGCAAAATTAACAAATTTTCCGCAACTTACACCTTTTCATACCATAAAAATTTTGCCAGTAACCAAAAAAGCACTACTTTTGCACCGCCGTAGCGCCAATTTCAACCAAATGCAGCCACATTAACCCTTGGCGCCAACGCGGACCGGTAGCTCAGTTGGATAGAGCAACAGCCTTCTAAGCTGTGGGCCGAGGGTTCGAATCCCTCCCGGTTCACCTAGCGGGGAAAACTCTTCCCCGCTTATTTTATTATCTCATAGCATATTACAAGCATAACATAGGCTCAGCCGATAAAAGGTGGGGGCAGATAGTTGTGGAAAGTAGAAAAATGCCGATATTTGCGGCATGGAAACGAAAGTATATGAACAATTAGCCCGTTTGGTCCTACCCAAAGAGATACTGGACCGATTTGAG
>JAFVDY010000161.1 GCA_017478265.1 Muribaculaceae bacterium
ATGCACCGCAGCAAGCCGGGCCTCACCGAGCGCTTCGAGCTCATGGTGAACGGCAAGGAGCTGGCCAACGCCTACAGCGAGCTTAACGACCCACTCGACCAGGAAGAACGCTTCAAGGAGCAAATGCGTCTGGCCGACAAGGGCGACGACGAGGCGATGATTATCGATCAGGACTTCCTGCGAGCCCTGCAATACGGCATGCCTCCCACGAGCGGCATCGGCATCGGCATCGACCGCCTGACCATGCTCATGACCGGTCACAGCTACATACAGGACGTGCTCCTGTTCCCGCAAATGCGCCCCGAGAAAGTGGCTCGCCGCGACAAAGAGGAGGCCTTCACCGCTCTGGGCGTACCCCAGGAATGGGTGGCACCGCTACAAAAGGCCGGTATTCTGACCGTCGACGCTCTCGCCGCTGTCGAGCGCCCGGGCAAGGTGGTGCAAGACCTATTGGAAATCAACAAGAAATACAAGCTCGGCTTTAAGGCTCCCACGCCCGATCAGGTGACGGCTTGGGTAGATGCCGCTAAGCAATAACCGCGCTTTCAGCCAATAAACGATGGATATTCACTCGATAGAATTCTACGTGCTCGCGTTCATGGTGGCAGTGGCGCTCGTGGCGCTACTGCTGGGCCAACGCAAGCAGATGCCGGCGGTCACACGCATTGTCGAGCTGCCGCTGGGCGAGCCCGGCGACATGGTGCCGATCAACGACGCCGCGCCCGTGAAGCCCTCCACGCTGCGACTCACCGCCCGATCCGGCGGCATGGTCACTATCGAGCGAACCGCCATCCCTCTGCATGACGGAGAGACGGTCAACCTCATCGCCACAATCATCGACGACAAAATCACCATACAAGAGAAGAAGGGAATGGTGGCGGCGTTCGGCTCACGAGAGCAGTACTACGACGGTAGTGTCGACGTCGACTTCTTCCCCTTCGAGAAGGTATACGTACGATACGAGAGCCAGGTGAACGGGCAATGGTCCAAATTCTCGTTCCTCAACCGCGAGGGCAACACCGTGGCCCACGACCTCGCCTATTGACCTCGGCCCAAGCGTAATTTTATCGACAATACAATTTATTGAGCTTTTTCACGTTACTAATTATGCACCCGTGCGCAAGCCACGGAGTGACAAACAACCCGAAGAGAAAATAAAAACGTTTAAAATTCAAGTATAGATCTATGAAGTTTTTTAAATATTTGCTCTGTGCAGCTTGCGTGGCGTTCACTTTCGCCGCCAACGCGCAATCAAGCGTAGGACAATGGATCATTCACTCAAAGTATGTGAGCTCGATGGTCACCAACTGCGTCGACGCCGGTGATTACGTCTACTACCTCGTGAGCAACAGCTTGTATCGGTACGACAAAGCCACTCAAGAGAACGAGACACTCGACAAGAGTAACTACCTCAACGACACCAAGGTGACGCAAATCTACTACAACTACGACAAGAAATACCTCGTCGTAGCCTACGAGAACGCCAACCTCGACATCTTCCTCAACGACGGTAAAATCGTCAACATGAGCGACATCAAGGACGCCCTGATGACCATCGACCGCACAATCAACGACATCACTTTCGCCACCGACAAGATGTACATCGCCACGGCTTTCGGCTATGTGGTGATTGACGACAACAAGTGGGAGGTGAAGGAGTCGCGCGTGTTCAATCAGGCCATCAACACCGTGGCTCAAGTGGGCGACTACATCCTGCTCGTGCAGGGCACCACCTACTATTACGGCCTGGCGGCTAATCACTACGACAAACTCGCCGACTACAAAACGCTAACCGGAGCACGCGCCAGCGCGCGCATCACGCCTATCAACGACACCCGCTTCTTCCTCTCCGGCACCACTCTGTTCGGCTTGCGTACCATCGTGCCACAAACCGATGGAACTATTAAAATCACCGCCACCAGCATAGTGGGAGCACAACCCAAGAGCGTGCAACGCTACCCGGGCGGGTTCGTCGCCTCGTTCGGCACTACCTATTACTACACCACCGACGCCAATGGCGACAACCGTGTAAAAGTGAATTCCGGCGCCGAGTTTTATTCCAGCCAGGAGCAGGGCAACTGGTGGGTGGTTGGCGCCGACGGTCTAACCCACGTGGTGGACGGTGTTACCGGACCCTACATCAAGC
Source organism: Muribaculaceae bacterium (assembly GCA_017478265.1). GTDB lineage: Bacteria > Bacteroidota > Bacteroidia > Bacteroidales > Muribaculaceae > Sodaliphilus. Next base: position 2,147 of record JAFVDY010000161.1, read on the forward strand.
CCAACGCGCTTTCTATCGGGACTCCGGTCCACATGGTGTTCGACGAGGTTAACGACCAGCTTTACGTCTGCTCAACCGGCACCACGCGAACTCAAGGCCTCAACAACGAGGGACAAACCTCGGGACTCAACACCCTCAAGGGCTCCACATGGACCGACGCCGCGCCTAAAAATCTGCCCACCGACAACGCGCGCTGGAAACAAGGTTGGTACTTCCCCATCCTCGACCCGAACCGCTCCAACCAATACTACCTCATGACATGGTGGAAAGGTGTCTACACCGTAAAGGATGGCGTCTATCAGCACACCTACGATCCCTCGACAGCCCCGCTCGACACAAAAAACTACAACGACTACACCATTCCCACCATCGACGCCAAGGGTAACATGTGGATTGCCAACTATTACACCAAAGGCATCTTCTTCCTGCCGGCAAGCAAAGTGGGAACGGCAACGGCTAAAACCGATTGGGTATCGGCAGGCATCGTCGATGCTGTAGCCAACAAGAACATGCGCGACTTCATCAGCACTCGCGACAACTTCAAGTTCTACTCCACTGAACTGTGGGGAACCCCACTCTATATGTGGACCGACAATGGCAATGTGACAGGCCCGAGCGACGTAACAGCTATATCTTCCAACTCGCTCACCGACCAGGACGGCAAATCGTTCGGCTGGAACTACATCTACTACCTCTTCGAGGATAAGGGTGGCCGCGTGTGGGTAGGCACCGACAACAGTCTGGCTTACATCAACCCCGCGCAGACTTTCGCCACAGGTTCTATCAACTGTGTGCGACCCAAGATTAACCGCGAGGACGGCACCGGCATGGCCGACTACCTGCTCGACGGTGTGGCAATCACCGGCATCAGCTGCGACGCGGCCGACAACAAGTGGATCGCCACTCTCTCCAACGGCGCTTACCAAGTAAGCCCCGACGGCTCGAAAATCCTCAACCACTTCACCAGCGACAACAGCTCGCTCCCGAGCGACGTAGTGTACGAGGTGTGCTGCAACACCAACAACAACTCGGTATACTTCACCACCTCGGGAGGCTTCGCCGAGTACAAGAGCACGTCGATTGTGACACCCACCGACTATAGCAACGTAAGCGTATTCCCCAACCCCGTGCGCCCCGAGTACACAGGCCTGATTACCATCAAGGGGCTCATGGCCAACTCGCACGTCAAGATTGCCGACAACGCCGGAAACGTGGTTAAGCAACTCAAGAGCGACGGCAGCACCGTCACTTGGGACGGCTGCAACGATAGCGGCGACCGCGTCTCGACCGGAGTCTACTTCATCTTCGCCTCGCAAAGCGACAGTAGCGCATCGGGCAACGCCGTAGCCAAAGTGCTGGTGGTAAGATAATCGGCCCTCCCCATAGCGGTTGTCGACATCTCAACCGCTACTTTTCATAACAAAGAACTCCCGCGACTCTGGCCGCGGGAGTTTCTTATCGAAACAAATCGGAATGAGTTCCGGTATTAAGCATTATAAGTATCAGTTTGTCATCATGTTGTTCCCAAATCAACAACCAGTCGGGGCGAATGTGACATTCCCATAGGCCTTTTCTATCTCCTTGAAGAATATGCGTGCGATATTTTGCATCAAGCTGTCGCCCCTCTAAGAGAAGTCCAACAACTTCCCACAACTCAGCAAGAGGCAAACCACGTTTCCTACACCGCTTAAGGTCGCGCTTAAACTCATTGGTTACTTGTAAGCGATATTTCATCCCTCAATCTCGTTTATGAGTTCGTCAAGTGAGTCGTATTCGCTAACGCGACCGGCGTCGAGGTCGCGCAACGAGCGCTCGTAGCCCGATAGCTTTTTACGGCGAGGTACAACCACTTTCCCAACGCCTTTAATCATTGATATCGACCGCTTAATGTTGTTGAATAGTGACATATCCTCGACATTTACCAGTATTTGTCCTTCTTGCGGAAGAGTTGCGATATTAGTCATTTCTTTATTCTTTATATTTAGCACCGCAAAATTACTGCTTTTTTCCGAAACCACCAATTTATAAATTAATTTGTTTATTTTGTTTTTTCGTATACCATCACTACTTCCGAGAATTGAGTACAATTATTTTTTGACACTTCCCGCCTATGCGGCAATCGAAAGGCGGCGGTCACTCACGTGGCCGCCGCCGGGGTAAACCTTCAAACAAACTTCTCACGATCTACCACCGCACCTTACCTATCACAATGCGACGGCTTATGATTGGTGAATCGTTCAGAAAGTTTCAAAACACTTAATATCGCTTGCAAATATAGACAAATTTAGCGCTATGAACAATAGTAAAAGATAAAAAAAATTAAAAAACGCCACCTTTCTGCATAAACCTCCGCCACAATAAATAATTTTTACGACCTTTGTATTTTTATTATCACAAAAAAGTAAATAGTAACGCTTATTATAACAGCAATTGATGAAGAAACTTATATCCTTATTTTTTATCCTTACCGCGTGGGCTACCGCCGTCGCGGTGCCGGCTTTGCCCGGACAGCAACAAGTGTGCCAGCCCGACGGTAGCACTCTTAGTGTTGAGATACACGGCGACGAGTTCTACAACTACCTCACCACGGCCGACGGCTACACCATCGCCAAGCGGGCCGATGGCTACTTCGTGTACTGCAAGCGTTCGGCTCAGGGAAGTGTCGAGCCGGGCACCGTTGTGGCTCACGACGCCCACGCGCGCGATGCCGCCGAACTGACATTCCTGGCCTCGACAGCGAAGCACCTCACCGACGCTCCGAAAATCGCCACCGCCAAGAAAGCTCGCATCAAGCGCGACGCCCAGGCCAAGGCGCGCCCCTTCGACTTCTCGAAGTTTCACGGTCTGGTCATACTGCTCAACTATAGCGACCATAAGTTCTCGCGCTCCGACGTCAGCGACTTCTACACGCGCATGCTCAACGAGGAAAACTACACCGGCTTCACCAACGAGGACGGAACGCCCGCGCGCTATGGCAACTGCACCGGCAGCGTGCGCGACTATTTCTACGACAATAGCAACGGCGAGTTCGAGCCGCAGTTCGATGTGGTAGGCCCCATCACCATGAGCAACTACGTGATTGACGACGGTCGCACGAAATCCTACAGAATGTTTATCGACGCGTTGCGCGCGCTCGACACTTCAATCGACTTCTCGAAATACGACAACGACGGCGACGGCTACATCGACATGATCTACTTCATAGTGCCGGGCAGCGGCTCCAACAGCGACCCCGACAACCCCAACCACCTGTGGCCCTACAAGAGCGCATTCTGGAACGTCAAGCTCGACGGCAAGAACGCGGGCTATTATGCCTGCTCCACCGAGTTTCTCCACAACGAGAGCGCGGGCATACTCGACGGTATCGGAGTGATTTGCCACGAGTTCAGCCACGTGCTCGGCCTGCCCGACCTCTACGACACCAACTACGAGACCGACGGACAAAGTCACGACCCGGGCAACTGGGAGGTGATGGCCGGAGGCTCCTACGGCAACTACAGCCGCACGCCCGTGGCCTACAGCCTCTACGACCGCTACTCGCTCGGCTTCGCCTCTCCCACCCTCATCACCGGGCCCGGCTCCTACTCGCTGCGGCAGATAGGCGCTACCGGCGACGGCTTCATCTTGCCATCGAAGGTGGACGGCGAGAAATTCCTGATTGAGAACCGACAGAAGACGCGATGGGACGCCTACGCGCCGGGACACGGCATGATAGTGGCGCGTATGGACTCGACCAACTCCGAGGTATGGTACGACAACACTGTAAACTGCGACCCTAACCGCAACTACTATGAGCTGCTGCGCGCCGGCGGAAGCACGAGCGGCGCGCAAGCCTCCGACGCCTTCCCCGCCGGAGCAAACATCATCACCAACGCCACCATAGCCAACCTCAAGACGTGGAGCGGCATCGGCAACGACTTCGCAATCAAAAATATAGAGGAGAACAACGGCATCATCACCTTCGACGTCATCAGAGCCGACGACGTGCTCGCAGATGTGGAGGACTTCGAGACCATGCCGCTTACCACAGAGAAACAGGTGACCGGTATTCAAGGACGCTTCACCACCTGGACCTCCAACCAAAGCTACGTGGTAGCGCCCGACGACCCATCACAATGCGACGGCAAGCAGGCCATCGCCATGCGCTACCCAAGCGCGTTCTACATGGACCGACTCGTCAACTACGACGCCTACCTCGTACAGTTTGACATCTACAATCCGACCTCCAGCACCTGCAAGTTCACCTGCACCTATAGTGCCGACGGCAAGAAATGGAATTCACTCAGCCTGCAAGGCGCAGGCTCGAACGCCATCGGAGCCGGACAAAGCGCCACGCTCGTCTATAAGGTAAACATCGACACGCCCGTCTACTACCGCATCAACATGACCGGCGGCAGCAAGAATGATCCGTGCTACGTAGATAATTTCACCATCTACTACAACTCCAAATCGCCCATCATGCTGACCGGCGATGTCAACAACGACGGACAAGTGAACGTGGGCGACGTGGCAGAGATTTACGCCGTAATCCTGCAAACGAACCTCGAGAACGAGAGCCGGGCCGACGTCAACGACGACGGTGTGATCAACGCCGGAGACATCTCCGCACTCTACGCCATAATCCTCGCCCCGGCCGACTGACCGGCGCCCCTACTACTCCGGAGGATTTGAGTTGAAAAAAGCGCCGCCCGTAACCACGGGCGGCGCTATAATTAGGGGTTGAATAAGCATTTTAGAGCGTGTTGATGTGCTCTTGCAGGTTGGTGTTGTTGGGGTCGTGTTCGAGCTGCTTCTGCAGATACATCTTGGCATTTGCCTTGTCGCCCTTGCTCAGGTAGTAGAGGCCGATGTAGTTGTAAGCGTTGCGGTAGTAGCTGTCGTAGCGGGTCTTGTCGCCACCTTCGGCCACAGCCTTGTCGGCGAGTGCGACCACCTTCTGGAATACTGCGAGCGCTTCGTCGCTGGCGCTACCGTCGCGGCTCTTCAGCAGACGTCCCTTGAGCTGTTGGACTGCGATTTGGTCAGGGTTCTCGACCAGCGCCTTGTTCACCCAAGTGAGACCGTTGTTGAGGTCGCTGCTCTTGGTCGCGTCGTCGATGCCGTCGTTGAGCGAGTGCAGGAAGTAGCATTGGCCAATCTGATAGAGGTCGTTGATGGTCTTGTTGGGACTCTCAGCCACCACCTGATAGTACTCTATAGCCTTGTAGTAGTCATCTTTCTGATAGCAAGCCTTTGCCAGCGAGCGCTTGAAGTTGGGGTTGTCGGGATAGATGTTGGCGGCGTTCTCGAGGGTAGTGATAGCCTCGGCTCCACGGCCGGCACCATTGAGGGCGTCGCAGTAGTAGGTGTAGTCGTTCTCGTTATACTCTGTGGGGTCGTTGGCACGCAGCGAGAAGAACTTCTTGCCGGTGAGGATACCCTCGTCGAAGCGCTCGAGGCGTACGAGCGAGTATAGGGCGAGACGGTTGGCGATAAACTTGTCGCTGCTGTCGTCAGCACTCTTTGCGTCGAGGGCCTTCACCACGTCGAGGGCCTCGCCATAGCGTCCGTCGATGAAGAGCAGCTGCGCGTAGCGCAGTTCGTCTTGTCCGAAGTGGTTGGGGTTGGCGAGCAGCTTGCCATACATGTCGAGAGCCTTACGTCCTTGGTTGTCCTCGTAGTACTTGTCGGCGAGTTGGCGTTGCACCAGTGCCGAGTTGGGCACCTTGGCCAGCAGATCCTCAAGGTCCTTGATAGCGAAAGCGGGGTTCACCTTGAAGTAGGTGTTGGCATACTTCACGTGAGCCTCGATGTTGTCGGGGTCGTAGTAGTAAGCCATGTTGTACATACCGGCGGCATCGCCCCATTCGCTGGCGTCGGCCTTCATGTCGCCCTCGAGGATGAAGCTGTCGGGATCTTCCTTACCCCACTTGCGGGCATTCTCGATGCGCTTGATGATTTGCTTGGCGTAGGCGGTAGGATCAACGTTGTAGTACTCGCGAGCGATTGCCGTTGCCAGCTTGGAGTCCTTCTTGCTCTGCTTCTCGGCGAGCTTGAATTGCTCCTCGGCGCCCTTGACGTCGCCGGTTTGGAGTGCCAAAGCGCCAAGTCCTACGTAGTTGTAAGCGCACTTGGGGTTGGCTGCGATGCCTTGGTCGAACAGGCTTTTAGCGTTGTTGCGATATTGTTGAGCTTTTGCCGCATTGCCATTGTCGGCCCACATCTTGCCATACTTGAGCTCAATCTGTCCGAGGTAGTAAAGCGAGAGGGCTTTGTCGGTCCCGGCAGAGTTGAGGTTGCGATTGAGTAGTTCCTTGGCGTTGGAGTACTCACCGATTTTGTAAAACTCGATGCCATCTTGATAGCCTTGTGCCAGGCCGGTGATGGCACTGCCTGCGATGAGCAGTGATGCGAAAAAGATCTTAAGTTTCATTGTCGTAATGTTTTAAAATATGTTGTTAATTTTTTGTTCTGTCATTGTATCGAAACCACCCTTACCGGTTCGGCGGCGGGCACGATACCCGTTTGCAGTATAATCTTCTGTCCTATAGTGCCGGTGATGAACACGTAGAAGTCGTGAGCTACCCCGCCGAGCGAGGCGTCGATGGCGTAGATAGGCCTATAGAGGGGATATGAGCCGTCGTAGAGGTAAGCCTGATAAGGCAGCACTCCGGTGATATCGTTGTCGGGGCAGATGGGCATGACTTTCACCTTGTCGGTAAATGTGACGTTGCTCGGATCGTTGTTTGCCTCAAGCGACTTCACACGCTCGTCGATGGTCTGCTCCACACCCTTGAGGTCGGATGTAATCCAGCTTACGCTCACAAGTCCCATCGCGTTCTTGTTGGCCATTACAGCCTTGAACACATCCTCGCTCGAGCGCATCGCGAAGAACTTGATGGGGAAATCCTTTCCGCCCAGAAACTTGTCGCGAATGAAGTGCATCGCACCCGAGCCGTTGCGGTCGAACACCACCTTCACACTGTCGTTCTTGAGCTTGGTGGGGAACACTTGCCCCCAAGTGGTGACCTTTCCGCTGAAGATGTCGCGCAGGTTGTCCATCGTGAGCTGATCAATATCGTTGGCGGTGTTGGTGATGACGGCTATTCCGTCGACCGCTATCTGCCGGCACCGATAAGCCCGATCCTGACTCTTGAGGTGACGCTTCTGCTGCTCGGTGAGCTCGCGATAGCTGATGATCATGTTACACTTGTCGTTGAGCAACGAGTCGAGCGCCTCGCTCTCGCCGCAGTACACCGGCTCTATCTCCGTTTGCTTATAAGTATATTCAAAGACCGCTATCTCATCGTCAAGCACATTCTTGAACGATTCATCACACATTACCGTGGACTTGCCACTGATGGCGGGCTTGTTGCGGTAGTTCTCGCAACTGACCGTAGTCATAACGAGTGCCGCTATCGCAACCATTGTTGCCGCCGAATATATAAATCGTTTATAACTCATTTGCCAATAACCTCCTTTCTTGATATAGGTTGTAAAAAGAAACTCACCGCGCTATCAATCGTCGCCCCGGTCGCCTATGTGGTAGAAATCGTTGCCCTTCACCATACGGTAGCAACGGTAGATGCCATAGGCCGCGAGGATGATTGCCATCACTATTCGCAATTTGTACCAAATGCCGGTGAAACCGAAATAATCATTGTAGATCAGCGCCGCCATCAGGAAGTAAAGAATTACCATAAACACTCCAAAGCCGATGCGTAACGCCTTCATCAGTCCTGTTTCCTTTAGTTTCATCGCTCGTCAGTCGTATTTGTTTCTCCTCTCCTGTTAAAAGAGTTTTATCAGTTTAACTTCTTATCAATTTGTCCTTTTGACTTTAGTTTCAACATTAGGTTTACTGCCATATAACGCAATAAGGTGGTAAAAGTGTCGAAAAATTCGGTCAAAATTACACAAAAATACTCACAATAATTAAAAATGGGCTAAATATTTAACATTCTTAACAAATCGCGCCCAAGTGGGTAACTCCTTCGTAATATCAAGCCATATCGCGGAGTTAAGCCTGACGCAGTCGGAACTCGGCGTGCGAGGCTCGATGCATGATGTAGATTGCGATTGCCTCGATGAGGTAGGCAATCAGATAGCTGTACCACAAATAGTCGGGTGCCACCTTAGCCATCACCCATAGCACGGGAATGACAGTGAGCGAGAGGGCGAAGGAGATGAACAAGGCAATCTTGTGGTGGCCGTAAAGCTTATAGACAATCATCAACACATAGATGTAGCAGAAAGGAATGAAGCTGAGTGCGAACACTCGCAGGGCGTGGTCGGTTACGGACACCATCTCGGGCGAATTGGCTCCGAATAGCTTAGCTATGCCCTGCGGGTAGATCCAAACCACCACGCAAGTGAGAGCCATAGCGGCGGTAATAAAGCGGAACGCTTTGCGCAAAACGGCCTTCAGTCCATCGGCATTGCCCTTTCCCACTTGTATGGCTCCGAGCGACTGCAAAGTTTGGCAAGTGCCCGACAGGAACAGGTTGTAGACCTGCAGAAGGTTCATACACACGGCAAAAGCGAAGATGCCGGTGCGGCCCAGGGTTGATAGCACGGTGGTGTTGGCGCTAAGCAGCAGCAAAGTAAGGCAGATTGAGGCCACGGCGAGCGGAGCGCCCTGCGAGATAATGCCACGCAATGTCTCTATAATCTTGCCGCCGCCATATTGCAGATGTAGCCTTCGGTGCTCGGGGTTGCGCCAGTGGCTCAGCAGGATGGCGATGCCCACGAGGTGTCCCACCACAGTGGCGACACTCGAGCCGGTGATGCCCCAGCCGAAGTATTGAATAAACACGATGTCGAGCAAGAGGTTGACCACATTGTCGACAATCACGGCCACCGACACCAGGCGCGGACTGCCGTTCACGCCCACCATGGTCGACAGTCCCCACATGAGTATGAAGGCGGGATTGCCGATCAGCAGCACGCGCATATAATCCTCGGCCAACGGCAGAATTTGCTCGTTGCTACAGAGCATGGCAGCTATTTGGTCGGGGAAGATGATACCGCCGAACACGGTGAGCAAGAGTCCGATTCCCACGCTGAGCGTGAGCGCGCGTGTGAAGAATCGACGCGCATCGTCGAGTTTACCCTTTCCCAAGGCGTAGGCCACCAGCATACCAGCTCCGGCGTTGATTAGCAGGTGAAGGGTGAAGATAAACTGGTTGATAGGCTTCGAGAGGTTGATTGCGCTCACGCCGTCCTCGCTAATCAGGTTACCCACGATGATACCGTCCACCACGTTGCCCAAGCACCCCGATAGAGCCACGAGGATGTAGGCCCAGAGGTAGTTGTAAAACTGTTTCGTTATGTTCGAATCGTCGATCTTTGCCATATCTGTAGAATTTTATTTGTCGTTGGGTGTATTATATAAGGATTATTTGCTTGTGGGGGTAGCGGGACTTGCGGTGGTAGCGAGCTTAACGGCGAGTCGCTCAGCCACCTCCGGGCGGTCGATGCCCTCGTCGAATGTGTCGAGCGCACGTTGCCACTGCACCAACGCGTCGGCGTGTCGGCCATTGGCCTCAAGTATGTCGCCATAGTGCTCAATCACCTCGCAGTTGGGATCGTCAACGTGCTTTATCGCGTCCTCGATGTAGAGAAGCGCGAGAGTATAGTCGCC
>JAFVDY010000162.1 GCA_017478265.1 Muribaculaceae bacterium
AAGTGCCTTCCCATGCGCCGGTAGTCTTGTTGTACTCAAGCTTTGCCACGTCGCTTGCCCAGTCGTTGCCGGGGAAGCCACCGATGATACCGATGGTGGTAATCTTGGTGCCAAGCTCGTAGCGCATAGTGCTCAGATTAACGGTTATAGCGTAGTAGCCGGCCTCGGTTACTTCGGCGATGTCCTTTCCACCCTCAGCGATGGTTCCGGCACCTTCACCGATACCCCACTCAGGAGCGCCCCATGCGTTCTCGTCGTGACGGAACTTGAACGCGCCATCGATGTAGATATAGCCGCTGTAAACGCCATCGCCGTTGGCCGACCATAGCGGGCATACGCGAGCCCAGTCGGTGCCATTGCCGATACCGTATATATACTCCCAGGGGAATTCGGGCATGGGCACAGTGGCGTTGAGGCTAACCTGTGCTTTATGATTGAAGGCCTGGCCGTCAACCTTGATTGTGCCAAGAAGGTCGACAAGCACGTTGGTAGCCTCGCCGGTTTGGCCATACACGCTCTTAACAGCGTTCAGAAGGTCGCCGGCAACCACTTGTACCACGCCCTCATCGGTTACGGCGTTGATGGGCAGGGCGGCGCTCAGCGAGCCGTCCTCGTTAACTACAGCGCCGGTCAAATCCAGAGTGTAGGGATCCTCCGAGCTTACCTTTACCGTTGCGATGTCGAGCACTTTCTCAGCGTCAAAGTCCTCGGCGCCGAAGTCTATAGCAAGGTCGGCCGAGGTAGCACCGAGGCCAACGGCCTTAGTGCCCTCTGCGGGATTCGAAATGGGGCTTGCCCAATCCTTGTAATCACCGTTACAGCTTGCCAGAAGCGCAACGATACCTAATGAATATAAAAACTTTTTCATCTTTAATTTCCTTTGTTTTATCTTGAACGACCGCTCTTGCGGGGTGGTGTCACGCGGGTGTCGCCACCCCGCCGCGGCCTGTCAATTCATTAATTATTGAGAAACTAAGTAATAGTAACCAAGGATATCGTTGAAGTATACCTTATAGGTTCCTGCGGTTCCGGGAATATCGCTACCGTTCTGCGTACCTGCACCGATGGGGAACGTGTTGCTACCCCAGTTGATGTCCCATGCGCCGTTGGCGGCGAACTTGAACTTGCAATCGCTCTCGAAGGTAACCTCGCCGGTCCAGTCGTGAGCGTCGCTCATGGCGGCTGCCGTAAGCAAGTTGCTGTTTACGTCCCAACCGTCGCCGGGCTGATAGCTACCGGGCATAGCGATTTGGGTCATAGCGGTAGGCTCGCCATTGATTGCGGTGAACGTGAGGGTCTTGGCCTTAGTATCGAGAGTAAGCTTAACCCAACCGCCGGCAGTGTACTTGATGTTGCCGGGATCGTCGCCGCCATCGCGATATACTTGACCACCGCTCTCATCACCGCCACACAGACCGTAGTTCCAGTTCTGCAAGCCGGCGGGAGCGATAATCTTAAACTCACTTCCTGCGGGGATGTAACCGGCCCACTCGAGGATGGTCTCACCCGTGGTCTTGTCGACATCAGCGCCTGGAACGGGCAACATGGCGAGCATGTTGCTGCCGTCGGCATTGTTCTTCCAGCCACCGTCGGGAGTGAACGCGCCGGTGATGAACCAAATGCCGATAGGAGCGTCTTTCAGCTCGATGTAGTAAGGTATCGCGCGAAGCTTAACCGAATTGGAAGCGACGGTGGGAACACCAGAGATAGATGCGATTACGCGGGCGTAAACATCCACCTCGGCGGGCACATTGTCCTCGGCGTAGTTGCCGATCACAACTATCGCCTTGGCGATGTTGGCGGCATTTACCTTGGCGCTGCAAGTGGAGTAGACATCGTCCAGAATGTAGTAGTTACATTGGGTCTCGCCGCTCTCGTCGGCCATCTCCTCGACATTCGAAACGGTCCACTCGTCGGTAAGTGAAATCTGTACCGAGTACTCAGCGGCAACGGGGAAGCCTCCGTAGTCGGGTTGCGACCAGGTGAGGTTCACGCTCTCCGACGTCTTCAGGTTGATTGCTTGTTCGGCATAGGCCGGAGTGTTCAGCACGAACGAGTCGGGCACGCTGAGCGTCGGGTTGGAGCCGCGGTCATCGCTACATGCGGAGAACAGTAGTGTTGCTCCCATGAGCAATAAAGCTGACTTAAATATATTTTTCATAACAATTTCTTAATTTTCTATTAATGTGTTACGCTGTCATTATTTATAACCCTTATTCTGCTGGAGGTTAGAGTTAGCGATAAGGTCGTCGGTAGGAATAGCGAATACGTTGCGGAACGACTCGAAGTTGCGACCGCTGTAAGCGCCGCCCTTCCATTGCCAGTTGTAGTTGTTGTCGCCGCCAAACTTACCGAAGCGAATCAGGTCGACACGACGGCGACCCTCGAAGTAGAACTCACGGCTCCACTCGTCAAGCACCTTGTCGAGGGTAAGAGTGTTGATGTTAAACTTGGTGGTGCGGGCACGATCGCGAAGCACGTTCACAGCGTCTACAGCATCTTGAGTGACACCGTTCAAGCGAATCTCGGCCTCGGCATAAGTCAGATAAGCCTCGGCGGCGCGCATGTAGAACAGGTGGCTGTCCGGGAACTGGATATCGGAACCCTTCGAACCGTCACACTTGAAGTTGGTGAACTTAGCCACGGCGTAGCCATACTTAAAGTTCGACTCATCCTCAACGTTGATGAAACGTCCCTCGGTCTCGAACAGAGCGCGGTCGTCGCCGGCATCGTCAGCTACATCGTAGGCGTGGCCAGAGATGGGATCGAAGTCGGGGAAGAACTTGCGAATCAGGTCGGGACGGGCACGGTTGCCACCCCAAGTGTTATTGTTGTAAAGGCCGTTAACCTCGGTTGCGTCGTAACGGTAGGGGTGCATATCGCTATCGAAGGTCGACGCGATCAGGAAGTTGGTACCACCGAACGAGGTGGTGCGAACGCCGTTTTGGATTACCGGGAACACTGCCTCGTAGGCGGCGTCGGTAGTGGCGTTGTCGCCCATAAACAGCATCTGGTAAGCGCTGAATTCACGCTCAACGCCGTCAACACCGGTGCCCTTATAGCCGGCGGTGAACACCTTATAAGGCGAGTCCATCACCTTCTTGGCGTAGTCGCGAGCCTCGGCCCAGCGAGCGGTACCGTTGGGAAGACCGTCGGTGCCGGTGTAAACCTCAGCGTTAAGATACAGACGAGCCAACAGCAGCCATGCGGCAGCCTTGTCGATACGGCCGTAGCCGGTCTCGCCGTACTTCTTGGGAGCGGGATCGTTCAGCACTTGAGTGCCCTCGCCCTCGCCAATGATGTCCTTAAGCTCCTTCTCAATAAACTCAAACACTTGCGCGCGAGTGTATTGCTCGGGATTGTCACCGGAGATTGTGGTGGTGAAAGGAATATTGCCAAACGCGTCGGTAAGCAGATAGAACTGGAACGCGCGCAGGAAGCGAATCTCGGCCGACATAGTGGCATCGTACTCAGCGAACTCAGCAAGATACTGGTTGCAGAAGGTGATACCGATACACAGACCGTAGTAGTAACCGCGAAGCATCGGGTGGCTCGCGTCGTAGCTATTGTGGCAGTACGACGAGATACCCTCGTCGCCCCAGCCGCAGATTGCCTCGTCGGTGGTCAACTCGTTGGAGTTCCACATCTGGCGGAACTTGTGCTGGAAACCGCCGTCAAGTCCGTCAACGTCTACGTTGTCGTCGCCGCCATTGTTGCCCGAAGTGGCGAATACGGAGTAGCACTTGTTAAACAGCTGCTCGGCGCTCACTTCACTCTTCAAAGAGGGGTCGATAGGCTCGACATTCAGGTCGCCGGTGCATGCGGTGAACATGCTACCGCCCAGAACGACAACCGCAGCGAGAATGATATGTTTGAAAAACTTTTTCATCTTGTATCTATATTAAATAAATTTCTTTTAAATTTAGAAGTTCAGGCTCAAACCAAGAATGAACGAAATGGGACGCGGGAACATGTCGCCACCGATACCTTGGAAAATTTCAGGATCGATACCGTCATACTTGGTGATGCAGAATACGTTAGATACAGTACCGTAAACACGGCCACTCAGTCCGTGGTAACGGCCGGTCTTGAACAGATCGCTGAACGAGTAACCCAAAGTGATGTTGTCGCACTTCAGGAACGAGGCGTTCTGTACCCAGTAGTCGGTGAAGATGGTCGAGTTGTCGTAGGTTTGCCAACCCAGAGCAACCGACTTGCGCGGACGGTTGTTCAGATAGAATCCGCTCACCTCCTCAAATACAGCTGCCGGACTTACGTTGTGGTAGCCTTGCATTACGTTGTTGAACACGTAGTTGCCGATGCTGGCGCGCAGGCTGAAACCGAAGTCGATGTTCTTCCACTCAAGGCGAGAGGCCAGACCCATGGTAACGGGAGCCCAAGGCGACTTGTACAGATACTTGTCGGCCTCGCTGATTACGCCGTCGGCGTTGCGGTCTACTACCATGCCCTCAATGGGCTTGCCATCCTGGCCGTATACCTGTTGATATACATAGAACGAGTGCGACGGATGGCCTACAACGTGGGCCTGAGCCGGACCGTTGATGCCGATGCTGCCGGTCGATACAAAGTAGTTGGGATCGTCGTTGATCAGCTCGGTGATCTTGTTGTTGTTGTAAGTCAAGTTGTAGTCGATGGTCCACAACCAATCCTTGGTTTGGATGGCCTTCCAGTTGAGTGAGAACTCAAGACCGGTATTACGCAGCGAACCGATGTTCTTGTAGAACGCGTTCTTGAAGTTGGTCATTGCCGAGAAGGTGGTCCAGTTCAGCAGGTCGGTGGTCTTGCGGTAGTACCAGTCGATGCTACCGGTCAGACGGTTGTCCATAAAGCCGAAGTCGATACCCACGTTGGTCGTAGTGGTGGTCTCCCACTTAAGCTCGGGGTTGTAAACGTTGGGCTTTGCCTTGGTGCCGTCGCCCGATACATCGTAGTACGAACCCATGCTGTTGTTGCTTATCACGTAGTTGGCGAAATAGTTGTAGTCGCCGATGTTGTCTTGTTGACCGGTCTTACCCCAGCCGAAACGCAGCTTCAACGTGCTCACCTTGCTGTCCTTCAGGAACGCCTCTTCAGCAATGTTCCATGCCAAAGCCAGCGACGGGAAGAATGCCCAGTGCTTCTTGAAGCGCGACGAACCGTCGTAACGGGCCGTGAAGGTTACGTAGTAACGGCTGTCGTAGATATAGTTGGCACGACCGAAGAACGATACCAGATAGTTCTCCGTGCGATAGCCCAAACCGCCGTTCTGGCGATATACGCTCTCGCCGCGGATGGCTCCCGCCTTCGGGTCGCCTACGTTGTACACTGCCTCGGGAATCCATGTGCCGGGAGCTATCGAGAGTGCGCCCGCGATCTCGCGATCGGCATCGGTGAAGAAGAGCGCCGAGTTGGTGGGATAGGTACCCCAGCTCTCGTTGTACTCCTTACGCCAGTAGTGCGACCACTCGTAACCGAGCATTACGTCGAAGTGATGCTTATCGTTGAAGTCCTTGAAGTATTGAGCGTAGGTACTCAACTGCATGTTCTCCTTAGTCTGAGTGTAGTAAGCGTTGTTGCCCCAATAGTTGCTGGTGTTGCTGATGTTGGAGCTGATGTTGTGGCCCTCACCGTGAGTGAAGTCGCCACCCAACGTCAAGTGCAGACGCAAGTCCTCAAAGCCGTGGATCTTATAGTCGATGTCGGCACTACCGATGAACGAGCGGGTCTTACCGAAGTTGTCGTGGTTGTTGAGCATTGCCACGGGGTTGTAAGGAGCGTTGGTGTTCTTGGTGTAGGGCCAAGCGGGATCGCTACCGTTCAACTGCATCCACTCGAAGAAACCGCCGGTAGCGGCATACTTCGGATCGTCGCTGTAAACGGGTTGGGTCGGATCCATGCGCACGGCATTGCCTACAGCGCCGCCGTCGGCGAAACGAGAGCGGGTCCATGCCAACTTACCGTTCAGGTTCAACGTCAGGTGATCCTGGAAGAACGACGGATTCAAGTTCAAAGCGATAGTGTAACGCTTGTAGTTAGAGGTCTTGAGGATACCTTGTTGGTTGGTGTAACCAAGCGAGATGCGATACGGCAGGAAATCCTTGATCGAACCGGCTACTGTCACGTTGTGGTCGTGGCTGAACGCCGTGCGGTAAATCTCATTCTGCCAGTCGGTGTTGGCTTCGCCAAGCAGAGCCAACGCGTTGTCGCGACGGGTGTTGTCCTCAAAGATGGTGCTTACAAATTCACGATACTCATCGCCGCTCATCACGTCGATGGTCTTCTTCTTCTTACTCCAAGTCACACTACCGTTGTAGCTTACTTGAGGAGCTTGATTGCGACGACCTTTCTTCGTGGTGATGATGATGACACCGTTCGAACCGCGGCTACCGTAGATGGCCGTGGCCGACGCGTCCTTCAGCACGTTGAAGCTCTCGATATCCTGAGGGTTGACAAGCGACAACGGGTTCGACACACCGCTAACGCCGGTGTTGTCCATTGCGATACCATCAATCACGATAAGAGGATCGTTGCTCGCGTTAAGCGACGAACCACCACGCACGCGGATTGTGGCGCCGCCACCGGGCTCACCACTGTTGCTCGTTACGCTCACACCGGCTACCTTACCGCCGAGCATGTCCTGAGCGCTCACTACGACACCCTTGTTCTTGGTATCGGGCTTAAGGGCTGTAACACTACCGGTAAGGTCGGTCTTGCGAACCGCACCGTAACCAATCACAACCACGTCGCCCAGAACCTTGCTGTCGTCCTCCAGAACAACAACAACCGTCGGAGCGGCGGCTACAGTCTGCGACTGATAACCGATAGAAGAAACTTGGAGCTTAGCTCCCTGCGGTGCAACCAGCTCAAAGTTACCGTCAAAGTCGGTAGCCGTTCCGGTTGAGGTGCCTACCACTTGCACGGTAGCACCAATCACAGGTTCGCCAGTAGCATCCTTAACATGTCCTTGCACAGTAATCTGCGCGTTGACTCCGATTGATAGGAATAATCCCATCATCAGGGATAGAATCCTCAAAGGAATTCTAAAGTTTACCTGCTTCATCTTTTGTTAATTGTTAAAGTTTATAAGTTAATATGTAATTGAATTTTATCTTGCGTTTATCACTCAAGTTGTTAAATAGTTTTTAGCGGTTTATGTTACACGTAATAATAATGTGTAGCGCGCCATAGCGGCTTTCATGCCGAAATAGCAGGGCAAAATTAGAATTTTTACGCTTTCCGTAGCCCCACTTTTTTCCTAAACAAATATTAAAATTCATGCAATCGTTTGCACCAACCCCCACCCAATTCCCGCTTGTGACTCTAGAAATTCAAGAGCTTCTAACGAAAAAAGAGGTCGCCACCCCACGCGCGGGATAGCGACCTCTGATTTCTGATTTCTGATTCCTGATTCCTATTTAAGAATCTTCACCGTCCGCGTGGTGCCGTCGGTGTAGCGCGTCACTATTATGTTAACGCCGCGTTGCAGCTCGCTCTGGCGCGCGCCCACACTGTTGTAGATCGTCACACTCTCCACAGCGGCGCCGTTGCCGTTCACGCCCGTGATGCCCGTCACAGTGCCGCCAACGCTACCAATCGACGTCGGAGCGCTCAGCGGATAGATGCCGTAGCCGCCGGCGCTCGTAGCGCTCTTCAAGCGACCCGGAGCGGGCGACGAGCCGCCCTCGCGGGTAATCACTGCCGTAAACTCATACACATCATTCTCGGTCAGCGTAGGCCAACTCTCGAGATACTTCGTGTCGACCGTAAACTCGCCCTGCAAGTTATACGGGTTCATAGTGCTCGTCACGCCTTCCTTCGTGTAGGTGGTCTTCGGCACGGACACAAACTTCGAGCCGTTCCAGCATGCCCACGTCACTATCGCTACCTCAACAGGCTTCGGAGCCACGAAGAAGAACGCCTTGCCTCCGCTCTCTACCACGCTCTCGCCCATGAAGCTCGTGGGAATAAACCGGTTGGGAGTGCCGCTCAGGTACGCGCTGCCGCTCTCGCCCACAGCGGGCGCTGCCGCCAGCGCCAGGCTCGGATTAGCCAGGTCGCTCACCGTGCCGCTCACGCCGGTCAGGTAGCTGCCCACCAGGTCGCCGCTCAGAGCGCTCGCGCTCGTCAGCGCCACCCAGTTGCTCTGGTCATACTCCAGCGGAGTCTCAAATCCGTATTCTACCATATAGTCCACCTGACTGCCGCTCGCGCTCTGCTTCTGCGCGTAGCCGTTGGCGTCCTTGCAGAACAGCGTCTTGCCGTCGGCACTCAGCGCAACCGCCAGCAGGTTGCCGTCGGTAATAGCGTAACTGTCGCCCACGCCAAGCGTCCCGTCGGCCACCATCTCCGCCAAAGTGTGAGTTTCGTCGGCCGAGGCTTTTGGAACACCTTGTAACTCAACCTCATCAAAATAAGCTTGACCTATTTCAGCGCCATTTTTATTGGTTTGATAACAGTAGAACTCGAACTTCAAATAAAGAGTGTTTGTTTCTGCTGCTGTAGGCAATGAATAGGTAGCCTCAGCATAATTCTTATTAGCTGAAACAGCTGAAGAAGGTACAGATCCGGCACGTTCCACTTCTATATAGTTAGTGTTGTCTACCGAATACGACAATTTCATAAATGAGTTGTCACTCCAAGAACTGGACGACATACCAAAGTAGTTACTTACTTTAAGTTGCTCATAGCTCTCTACAGCAAGAGGGCCTACAATAAATACTCCGGTCTTACCTTGTCCAGAAAAGAGAGCTGAAGCGGTACGACCCATAGTATTCTTTGATTGCTTTGCATCTGTTACATCATATACAGTAATTCCGCTATAAACTGCTGCAACACCGCTCTTAACGCTGTAACTATTCTCCCAATCACGCGCTTTATCTACATCACCAAACGTCTCATGATAGAGCGATATCGGGTCTTGTGAAATAGATTGATTCGACGCAGTACCATTAACGGAAACAACAATATCCTCTAAACCAGGACTTGAGATGGTAACCGTTGCAGAGTGAGAACCTGCATGAGTCGGCGAATATGTAACATTAACATTTGCACCTTCCTCTGCCTCTGCTTCTGTAATTGTAAGTGAGTTCTTATCTATAGAGAAGAAACCGCGAGGATCGGAAAGTGTAAGTGATACATCACCTCTCAATCCGCTACCAAGCACATTAAACGTGCCCACCTTGTCTTGATTAACAGATGTCGAGATTGAAATGTTATTGGGGTCAACAATCAACTCAGGAACAACCGACTTACCATTGAGTGTAACCGTAGCGCTCGTAGCACCCTCGCTGGCAACAGTCACGGTAGCGCTATAGTTGCCGCCGGTCGACGGAGCAACGAATGTTATCGTCACTTCGGCACCATTCTCAGCATCAGTCACACTAATGGTAGCGGGATTTATCGAGAAGCAATTATTAGCGTCTGTGAGCGTAAGCGTCACTTCGTCGGTAAGATCAGATCCAAGCACACTGAATTTAGCGGTAGCCGTCTCCCCGGCATTGGCTTTTATATTCACTTCCTCGGGATCAACCACCAATTCTGGCGTAGGCTCTACATTGCCTTCATAATAGTAGATATAAGCACGCGGCAAATCACTGGTCTCTGCATAGCAAGCGAATAAATTATTTGTTGTGTTATTATTCGCTTGATTATTATTGTAACGCAAACTGTTACGAGTGTTCGAACCTTGGAACAAAATGGTAGCTGCGCCATCGCTATCTATCGAGATTGTAGCTTTTCCGTTATCGTCGAGCGTGGTTTGCGTCTTTAAATGATTAGAAGTGCTCGAGGCCGCATACAGATAACCGCTATTTGCTTTGTCGTAGAATGTATAAACAGTTGTCGAATTGTCACCTATAGTCATCGTTGTCTTACCGAGTGTCAGCACAACTATTGAGGTGTTGTTGGCTGGAACAGTAGCGATATTGTTATTGTCCGATAGGGTTATACTTGTCGCAGGACGATTGTTGGTGTTTTGCGTCGTCGACATTGCTACTGAACCGAGATTACCGGTCTGCCCAATAGGATTTACAAGGATAATCTCTGTCACTCCATCGAGGTCACTCAAGTTCTTTGCCAACTTAAAGGTCCTGTCAGCGGTAGGGTCGGGAGGCGTTGTCGCTGTTCCGTTGAGCGTTACTGTTTCACTCTCAGCACCATCGCTACTGATAGTGACTGTAGCTGTATGCTCGCCTGCCACCTCCGGTGCGTAGGTCACAGTGATGTCCGCGCCTTTCTCGGCTGCCTCCTTGCTGATAGTGCTGCTGCTCAGGCTGAAGTATTCGTTCGCGTTGTCCAGCGTCAGCGTAACGTCGCCAGTGAGGTTACTTCCGCGAACGCTGAATGTTTTTGTCGCACTCTGACCCACAGTAGCTGCAACTGCAACAGTAGCGTCACCGACAACAACCAACGTTGGAGTTACTACAGGCGCAGCAGTCGCCGTTGCCGTAATGGGTATAACAACACTCGTCGCGCCCGGGCTGCTGATGGTAATCGTCGCGTTATGCGTGCCGGCTGCCGTCGGAGTGTAGGTCACGGTGACCGTGGTCAACTCTGCGGCCTGAGCAGGTGTCAACGTGTTGGGTGTAACACTGAACAGCGTAGCATCGGTGCCGCCAATAGTGAGGCTCGCGTTTTGGGTGAGATTTAAGCCATAAACATCCACCGTAGCGGTAGCACTCTCGCCAACCGTAGCCGTCATCGTCAAGCTCGACGGGTCGACATCAAACTCGGGAACAGGATCGCCCTCAAGCGTCTTAACCGTCTCCTCATTCGACCAACGACTCTCATCCGTGCCGCTCACGGCCTTAACCTTAAACTTATAAGTGGCACCGGCTTCCAAGCCCGTAACAACGTGACTCGTACCCGTAATACCCGAGATAGTCCGAACATCGCCATCAGTCACGTCACTCACCGCCCGCAAGCGCGGCGCACCACTCGACGTGGAAGCATCACCAGAAACTAACTCAACACTTGTCAAATTCACTCGCTTTTTACCAGCTATCGATGCCAAAACGAGTTTACTCGAACTTGTAAAGTTTCCGGATAGCACAACATTATATTGTTTCGCTGTATTAGTAAGTGAAACGGTCTGCGTTGCGAGTTCTGTACCGGATGCATTCACGATGCTAACCTTAAGTGAACTCTCATCAGTATTAAAATATCTAGCCGTTACCTTTGCTGTTACAGTGCTGTAACTCGACAAGTCAACAGCCGGGCTGGTTACTGAACCCGTCGCAGAATTAGAGCCTAAACGTAGAGTGCTACTTTCTGTTGTTGTATAACCGGACGTTGTCCAGCCGGAGGGAGCACCGCTTGCAAAGCTGACATTTAACAGCGATACACTTGTCGGCTCAGCCGCCGCCTTACCAATCTCAAGCGTATAACTCTCAGCCTCAGCAACCTCGCTCCACGACGCCGTGAACTGAGTAGTGCCGACACTGCTGGCCTCATTCAGCTCAGGAGCAGACAAACTCGACGACTTAACATAGTTTTCCAAGATATACTGTATGCCGGCCAAAGCGTCAATCTTGCCGTTGCCGAAGTGCGACGCGTTCGCTCCGCTCGTAACGTAGCTGTCCTTTATCGCCGTCTCGGCCATTATAGTCTTGATGTCGTTCGTCGTCAACTCAACATTATTCTCCTTCGCCACCTGCAACCACAGCGCCACAATGCCAGCCGCCGTAGGCGTCGCCATCGACGTGCCGTTCATCGCTCCGTAAGGATTCGTAGTGCTATTAACCACAAGCTCTGCGGCTTTATCACTATCGTAATAACTATTTTCATCCGTATGATAATGGTTCACACCGGATATAATCATCGCGCCCGGTGCCGTAATCCACGGATAACGCAATCCGGTAGGACTCTCAGCCGCAGTTGCGTAACTCGAGAAATTAGCAATATCGCCTAAAGCGTTTTGCGTGCCGGCAGGATATCCATAAGTCGTACCATTTGAAGCTTTCCAACTGGTTCGAGTCACATGAGCTCCAATCGAAATTACATTCTCTATTGTAGCCTCATCGCTTACACTTACATTATTGTCTCCATTTATCCATGTATGGCCGCTTGTAGATAAATTTAAATTTGCGAAATAACTATATGTGCCTCCCCATGCATCAATTGTTGCCGAACCATTATAGGGATAGAACTCAACTGCTAAAGTGTAGTCGCTATTGTAATTACTATCGTAGCTTTCACTCTCAGTGCCATTTTCTGAAACTAACTGACAATAGCCCTTGCCACTATCAGTTCCAATATAAGCTGTTATATTACCTGAGTAATAGCCGCTTAAATCTACCGTACCATAAGAAGTTACTGTTTTGGTTGTCTTAATTGCACCTGTACTACTGTCAAGCACATGAATCTTACAACAAACTTTTGAGTTTGAGCGAGACCATGCTGCTGCAAGCAGACTTGCATACATAAAGCCTTTATCTGTATCGCTATAATATTGTGAGCGAAGTATGGTTCCTAATGGATTGGAACTGGACACTCCACTTTTTTGAATATGAAATCCGCCATTTTCACTAGAACCGGCATCGGCATCATTCGAAGCGGCAAATAATGCCACTCTATTGGGATGTTCATCACCGAATAATTCATTATAGATTGTCGCCGTCTCTCCAGTCCCATCGCGGGGACCTACTCCAGAGCCCCAACTATTGCTAACTACAACAGGCATATTGTTAGCATCGGCATAGTTGATTATATTATTTACAGCCTTATCAAGATATGTGTCTGCCAAGTCTTTAACGCCAGCCAAATACAAGTCAGCACTAGGAGCCATACCTCCATAGGACGCACTTGAATGGTTGTCGGTTACGGTAACATTAGTTCCATTAACGATAACCGACGAACCGCCCGCAGTCGAACTCGTATGCGTGCCGTGATCTCCGGTATTATCGTCCGTTGTAGGAGAACTACTTGTGATTGAAGTATATTCTCTTTCAGTTGAACCGTTGTAAACATACGCGCGCTTTATTCGACTATTTCCGTTTTTATCCTTAAATGCGATATGCTGGAAGTCGATACCGGTATCTATTACCCCAACAAGTACACCCGTGCCATCATAGGTTGTTGGCAACCCAGCGCTTACAGCATCGGCCGAACGTGTTAAGATATCATCAACATTGGTGTTTATTCGTCCAATATTTGTCATCTGTCGCTTCAGAGTACCGACCGTAACGCGTTTAACTTCTGCGAGTTCTGACACTTCCGATATCTTATCAACAGGGATAAGACAAATTGTTATTCCGCTATTGAAACGACTTTGAACAATAACACCAAGCGACTCCAAACCAGCGGTATTATCGCTATTATCCAACGTTATGTAAGCCGAAACGTAGACAATACCGTTAATCGTATCAGGAGCGACTATCGTCCGAAAATCTGTTGTCAATGGTGCCGAAGGTGCAATCCTGCCGTTCAACATCTTATGCTTTCGCATAAGCGGGCGTTTTACAGGCTGAAAATTGCTGCCGCTATTCAGCTCCCTGAGAAACATCTGTGTCGAAACAGAATACTTCTCGCTGACGTCTTGCGCCCACGACGCTATCGCGAACGTCAGCGCAAGAGTTAGGATTAGTAATTTTCTCATAAATTCTCTCTTTATTTTAATGATTATTAATGATTTATATCAAATCTGTCAAGGCGTAATTAATGGGTCGTTTAATCTCTGCCAACGCACACTCCGCGATTCAACCTGAAAAACTCGTGAAAATCCGCGCATTCCGTCGAATCTGTAGTTTAAACACCAACAAGTTAAGTAAAAATCAATTTGTCTAATTCGTTAAATTTGTAGTTTAAACACACAAAATTAATTCGTGTAAATTCGTGCAATTCGTTGTCGCGAATTCGGTGAGTTATAATTATAATTGTTGTTCCAAGTTGTCTATTAGTTGTTTTCAAGTTGTTGTCTTATAACGTCCGCAAAATGCCTATCAAAAACGACGGTTTAACGTCGCAAAATGCGCGAAATTGACCAACAAATTTACAAAACCGTAATCGATTGCACTCTATTTTTCAACCAACACCACGTTTTCCTCAACCAACCACCCCTCGATGCAAGATGCAGCTCCGATGGAAGATGGAAGATGTCCACCCTCTGTCTCACAAAAAAATAATTCGTGAAAATTAGTGTTAATTCGTTGTTACAAATTCGCCGATACGTAAATGTTGTTGCCCCCGCCCCGCCCGCGGCATTACCTTTGCCCGCGATGTTTAATTAATAATGTATATCACTATGAAACAAAAACTCTTTTCAATCGCTGCACGCGCCATCACACCCGCCGCCAATGGGGAGGCGACGGCACCCGGCACGGCAGCCATCTGCCACAACCTGCGCGAGGTGGACGGCGCGCTGCAAGTGGTGGGCACGCCCGAGCGACTCGGCACCGTGGGCGACGGCGAACGCATTCTGGTGGTGGATCAAGGTCGCGTGCTACTCACCACGGGACACGACGTACGCTTTGCGGGCAGCGTACTCCTTTCGGGCGACGACAATGTGCTCTCGGCACACGTGGTAGGCGACTTTGTGGTCATCATCACCTCGGGCGACACGCGCTACCTTCGCTACAACGCGGGCGCATACACCGCGCTCAACCCCGCAGACGCCATGCCGCGCTTGCGACTGCACACGGCGCGACTCGCCACGCACACCGTCAACATTCCCGCCATCACATTCAACCGAGGCTACGAGCGATGGCAGGCACCGCTCGACAGTGTCGATGTCGACGCTATCTCTGCCGCCGTAGCACGCGCTTGGCGCGACACGCTCGGCGCCGCCACGCGAGAGGGACGATACGTGGCGCCAATACTCGCACGATATGCCGTACGCCTATGGGACGACTCGCTGCTATACGCCTCGGCGCCGGTCATGATGGGACACGAACTCATCGCCGACGACCGCATGGCCGTCGCCGAGGTCGACGTCAGCGACTCGCTCTTCACCGGCTCGCAACCCGCTTCCGTCGCAGCGCGTTCGTTCGGCATCGGCGTCGACGTGCTGCAGGGCATTCCGAGCTCATGGCACGGCATCGTAAAGTGTATCGACATCTACGCCACTTCCGCGGCCACTCTCGTCAACACCGCCGGCAACGCCGGCTATCGCTGCGCCACATCCACCTCCGCCGGCTCAAGGCGATACCTGCTCGACATGACGCCCGCCCTCTACTCGCCCGCCGCCATGCTACGCCAGCTCACCGCCGCCAGATGGACACTGGTCGCGTCGTGCTCCAATCTCGAGGCGCTCAACAACGGCGAATTCAACGCCGACGTCGCGCTCACAGCGCGCAGCGTCGACGTCAGCTTCTTCGCCAACGCCACACGAGCAGCCGCCTCAATCACGCAAGGGGGCACCGCGCTCGCCTACAACGGACGTCTCTACAGCGCGCCCGCGGCGCGACGACTCGTCTGCCGATGGGCACCCGACGAACTCGCCGACACGGCCACGGCCGCGCCCACCACCATCCGACGGCAAATAGCACTGGTGACATCCGATGGTAACGCCACGCTCACCGACGACTGTCCCGCCAACCTCTGTCCCACCGCCCTCAACCCGCTAATCGCTGTGCCCGACGTACGCGCCACCGCCGTCACCTTCGCCGCCGCCGGGCGCGCCTTCACCGCCGCGCTACAACCCTGGCACGACGCCGCGATGGCAATCTATTTCAACCCCGACCTGTGTCCCAACACGCTCGCCGCCGCACAGGAGCCGCAAATGCTCAACGTCGGCACCACCGTGGCCGCTACAGGACAACTCGACATCTACGCACTCGCCTGCCCGCTCGCCGTCGAGCGGCACGACACCGTGGCCGGCAGCGACATCATCGCCATCGGAGCAGCCGCCAGGCCGGTCTACTCGGGGGGCTTCGGACGCTACCCGGTTTACCTCTTCACCTCGATGGGCATCTACGCGCTGCCGCAAGCCACCACGGGCGCAACGCGCGAGATGCGGCTTATCGACACCGCAATCATCAATAGTAGTGTCCCACCCGCCGTAGGACGCCAATGCGCTTGGTTCGTCGACACACACGCCACTCTCTGCGCCATCGCCGGCTCAACCGTAAAAAGGGTCGTACCACTGTCCCAACTCCTTCGATGTAAGATGGAAAATGTAAGATGTAAAATGTCCCAACCACTGTCCCAGTCCCTTCTAGAATCTCTATATCCCCAACCGGTATCCCAACTCGCCTGGAACGACCGCTTCAACGAACTCTGGCTACTCGCGCCCGACGGCAACGTAACCGTCATGCAAGCCGACACACTGCGGCTGCACACGCGCTCGCTCACGCTCGGCAGCCTCTACAGCGACCCCGCCGCATGCCTCGCCATCGACAGCTCTCGCTCCCTGCTCAACCTCGCGCATGAGTGTCCCACCGCGCTGGCGTTCCGCTACCTCTCGCAGCCGATGGCCAACAACTTCGGGCCGAGCGGACGAATCACGGCCATCGAGTGGCGACTCTTCGGCAACGACCTCACAGCCACGCTCGCACTGCGGGCCGACAACGGAAGCTCATGCCACGGAGCAGTGGTCAACAGCTTGACTGTCAACGGCATCGTTAGTGTCCCGATTTTCGCCCGACTACTGTCCCGCATCATGCGCACCCTACGACTCGACGCGGCCGGCACGGCCCCCACGGGCACCCTGCTGCGCCCCACCCTGCTACACCTCCAACTAACGTAATGGAAGATGTAAGATGTAAAATGTAAGATGTGGGGGAGGTTGTCGGACTTGTCGGACGGATAGAAGCACATCTTACATCTTACATCTTACATCGTAGCTGCATCTCACGTCGCAGTCAAGAATTCGCGCTCCACGCGGTCGAGAATGTCGAGCAACTCGTCGCGCGTCGACGCCCGCAGCATATCGATGCGCGTCTGGCGGAAGTTATACAGCCCTTTCAGCACCGGAGTGGCGGCCAAGTGACGCCGGATGTGCAGGATGCCGCGATATTCGTCGATGCGGCTGATGCTCTCGTCTATCTGCCTGCGCAGCAGCTCCATCTTCTCATGCGCCGGGATGACGGGCACCTCGCCCGTGAGCAGATACTGCTTCATCTCGCGGAAAATCCACGGAGCGCCTATCGCCGCGCGGCCCACCATTATGCCGTCTACGCCATACCGGTCGTAATAGTCGCGCAGCTTCTGCGGACTCGTGATATCGCCGTTGCCGATAATGGGAATGGTCATTCGGGGATTCTCTTTCACCTTGCCTATCAGCGTCCAGTCGGCCTCGCCGCTGTACAGCTGCGAACGCGTCCGGCCGTGGATCGTCAGCGCGGCTATGCCGCAGTCCTGGAGCTGCTCGGCAAGCTCCACTATTATCTTGCTGTCGTGATCCCACCCCAGCCGCGTCTTGGCGGTGACGGGCACGTCCACCGCCTTCACCACCTCGCGCGTAATTTCCAGCAGCAGCGGGATGTTGCGCAACAGACCCGATCCCGCCCCCTTACGAGCGATCTTCTTCACCGGGCAACCGAAGTTGAGGTCGATCACCTCGGGATTCGCCTCTTGCGCGATTTTCGCCGCCTCAACCATCGGACCCACCTCGCGGCCGTAAATCTGAATCGCCGCCGGACGCTCCGCAGGGTTGATCGTGAGCTTGCGCAGACTGCTGTCGATGTTGCGGATTATGGCATCGGCGCTCACAAACTCGGTGTACACCATATCTGCCCCCTGCTCGCGGCATATCGTGCGAAACGACAAGTCAGTCACATCCTCCATCGGCGCCAGCAACACCGGACGCTCTCCCAAATCTATGTTCCCTATCTTCATTCAGTCTTTCTCGTTTGTTCGTTCCTCGTTCTAAATTTATAATTTATAATTTAAAACCTCCCCACCGTCCAGCGAAACAAATCGCCAAACGAGCGCTTCTTGCCGTAAAGCAATATCCCCGTGCGATATACGCACGCGGCAAACCAGGTCGCCGCCAGCGCCGTGGCAAACAGCAGCACGATGCTCAGCGCCTGCTGCCATAGAGGCACATCGTACGGCAAACGTACCATCATCACCACCGGCGACGTGAACGGGATTATCGAACACCACACCGCCATCGGGCCATTCGGATTCTCAATGCACGCGATGCCGGCATACAGAGCTACCACCATCAGCAAAATTACCGGCAACGTGAACTGAGAAGCGTCGCTCGCCTGGTCGACGGCCGAACCGAACCCCGCAAACAGCGACGCGTACAGCAGATACCCGCCTATGAAGTAGAGCACGAAGTTGAACAGTATCTTCGCAAAGTCGATGCCGCCTATTATCTGCGCCAACTCCGCCATAGCGGTCGGGTCGGCAGCCTGAGCGCCGGAGGGCAACGAGTCGGGGGTGACACCGCTCGCCAAGGCCGCACCGCCGCCTATTATCGTAATCGTAACTGTGATGGCGCCTATCAGTATCGACCACAACGCGAACTGCGTCAGCCCCACTAAGCCTACGCCTATTATCTTGCCGAGCATCAGCTCGATGGGCTTGCAACTGCTCACTATCACCTCCACTATCCTATTGGTCTTCTCTTCAACCACACTGTTCATTATCATCGCGCCATAGCTCAGCACGAACATATACGTCACCATCGCGAGTACCATCCCGATAATCATCGCCGCGCCCGCCGACGAACGCTGCTCGTTGCCCTCGCTGTCCCACACCACGCTGTTCCCGCTCACCGCCACATTGCTCTCCTCCAATATCTTGTCCAAGCCGGCGATGTTGTAGCCCGAGATCTTAGCCGCTGTCAGGGTGTCGCTCAGCATCTTCTCGATATGGCTCACACTGGCGTTGCTAAGAGTCTCCTCGCTGTAGATGCTCACGTCGTGGCTTTCTGCCACATCGCGAGGTATCACCACCACGCCTGTCAAGCTGGTGGTCTTGCTGTACAGCTCGCGGGCGTTGCTGCCGCCCGCGGGCGACGAGATTAGCACAAACTCATAGTTGTCGCTGTTCTTCAACGCCGAGCCGTAGCCGCCGCTCTCGTCCAGAACGGCGTAACGCTCAACATGGGTGTCGCCCGCATCGTTCAAGTAAGCGAACAGAACCGGTATCGCACCCACAAGCACTATCAGAAACGGAATCAGCAACGTCATCACTATAAATGACTTCTTGCCTACTATCGTCTTATACTCATGCCATATTATCAGCCTTAGTCTCTCCATTTTATCCTATGTTATATCTGTTTCCAATCGGTTTTCTCTCTTTTTCCGACCGCAAATTTACAACTGTTTCTCCAACCCGCACCCCTCCCGTCCT
>JAFVDY010000014.1 GCA_017478265.1 Muribaculaceae bacterium
ACCGTTGATGGTGGCTGTGTACTCGCCCGCATCAATGATTTCGTCGGGCCAGGTGACGGTGAAGTGCTCGCCCTCGGTGAGCGGTTGCTGCGCGCCGTCCGTGATGTCAATCACTTGCGCCTCGGGTGACAAAGGCTCGCCAGTGTAGGTGAGCGATGGGATATAGATTTGCACCCACGGGGTGGAAGCGATGTCGCGCTTGAGATCGACGACGGCGCTGATAGTGACATCCTCGGCGGGCATGGTGAACTCATAATAGGGTTGTCCGGCACTCTCAGTCTCGCCTATAGCGAGGTCAATTGCCATGTAGGAAACTTGGCCGCTGTCTTGTACATATCCATCAGGCGCGGTGTAGTTGAGCCTCAAGAGCATATATTTGTCGGCACCGAAATAAGACTTATTGCCGTCGATATAGGTGGCCTGGGGAAGCGTGCCGCTCACGCCATCGGCCATTGTGACCGTGCCCATCCACTTCGCGCCATCGGTGTCGGCACCGTTGATGGCGCCATGACGATTGTCGGTGTGATAATAGCATTGGGTGATGGCGCCATAGTTATCTCCCACAATATCGCCCACGGTGTTGGTGCCCTCGACCGATCCGAGGAAATAGCAATTTTCCACCTGACCGTCATTACTCACACTGCCGGCAATGCCTCCCAGGATAGTGGTTTTGTTGATGCCTGAGTTGCTTATAGAGGCTTTGCTTACGCAACTCGATATTCTACCGCTTGTGCTGCCCACAATGCCGCCGAATTCGCCCGGGAAGTACGATCTGCCGGCCGCATCGGGGTGAACTTTTACCACCACATTCTCGCCTACGGTGCAGTGAATAATATTCGTGTTTATCTCGGCCGAGCCGACGATAGCCCCGCAGTCGCCTATTCCGGTAATCGTTGAATTGCCGTCGATGGTGAGATCCATCACAAGGCCGCCATATCCCAAGCAGCCAAAGAGTCCGCATTGGTCAGGGTTCTCGGTGATGGTGAGATTATAAAGTGTGCGGTTGTTGCCCAGGAAGTAACCACAAAAGCGCCGAATGCCTGTCGAGCCGTCCTCGGTGTAGTAACGCCCGCCGATGGGCGGTATCTGGCCATACAACCGAAAGTCGACAGAACTGGTGAGTTTAAAATATACGCCCTCAAAGGTGTTGCCGGCGTTCACCTCGTCGGCGAGCTGAACGAAATGGCCGGGATTGTATATCTGATAGGGGTCACTAATGGTGCCGCTGCCGCCACCAAAGGTGCTCTGGGGCCACACTGTAGCGGGCATGGTGAGGAGCATAGCCGCCACGGCGGCCAATGTTCTCCAGAATGTCTGCTTAGTAATCATTGTTGGTTTCTGTTTTGTGTTTATAATTAAAATTATGGGACAAAGATAGTAATAAATTATCGTATAATTGCCTCAGCGGGCAATAATTTAACTTTATTTAACAGGTTGATTGTATGCGGAGAGGGCTGGGCGCTCCTTAGGGTGGGGTTATCAATAGGGTCCGGCCTCCGGCCGGCTGGGGCGGCTGGGGCGGCTGGGACAGTGGTCGGACGTTTTGTGTGCATCCCTCGGCTGCAGTGATGAGGTGGCCGTTACCCACGACCGCGACCGTGGGTTATCCGTAGTGAGCTGACTGCGTCAGCGCGGACGTGGGACACCGGTGACTTTTTTACTCGCTTACCTTCGGCATGCAATGCATGTATGGACTACCGTCGACACCGGGGAGGCGCGCTTCACGCTTACCACCGGCCTATGTACTGTTACCCCTTCGGGGTATAAATTGATAGGTGGGTCGTGACACGCGCCATGGCGCGTCCCTACATTTTTCCATTGGTTTTCCATTGGTTGTGGCACCCGGGCGACGCATGCGTCGCCCCTACAGTTGTTATCCTGGACAGTGGTTTCATTTCTTTTTAATTTATAATTTTTACTTTATAATTTAACCTGTGGCAAAGGTATGGAGGTGGTGAGGGAGTTGGCAATGGTATTTTCGTTGGTGTGGGACAGTGGGGTGCGGCCAGGCCGAGGGTGATTTTTAGTGGGAAGTGGGTTGGGATTCATTAATTATTTGTAATTTTGCGGGCAGTAAGCGAACTAAACAGGAATAATGGAAATGCTGAAAAGAATAATCATAGTGTTGCTGGTGGTGCCGCTACTGGCGGTTGCACAGGAGAATTCGCCGGCCAAAGGCGAGAAGAAGGCCGCAAAAACGGAGCAAGCCGGTAGAAAAGCCCCAAAAGCAGATAATAGCGAAAATGATGGCGATAAGGCGGAGAGGAAGAGCGACCGCGGCGGAGTGCCTCCTGTGGTGCGCGCGGCAGTGGGCACTACGGCGAGCGCCGACGACGGTCAGGTGCGACTCACTCTGGTTGACAAAAAGCAGAATTACAGCACGGCGGGCTCGCTGGCTCAGTATCGCGACAGCGCGGTGAACTCGCCCAAGAGCGTCAACATTCACCCCGACGGCACAAAATACTACGTCAACTCGCTCGAGGGTTGCCAAACGATAGTGTACGACCTTCGCACCAACAAGCGATTGAAAGTGATTGACCACCGCTTCGGAGCCTCGCAACAGCCACTGTGGGCACCCGAGCAAGGGTTGTTTAAGTTTACGCATTACCCGTCGCGCGACGTACGCACGTTTCGCGGCAAGCCTGTGGAGAGCACGTACTCGCACGGCGGCCGCTACCTGTGGGTGCCGTACTATCGTCGCGACTTCGACTTGAACGCTCAAGACCCGTCGGCAGTAGCGGTGATTGACACCCGCAGCGACGAGATAATCCGCCTGTTCGACACCGGTCCGTTGCCCAAGATGATAGCGTGCAGCCACGACGGCCGCATCATCGCTGTCACCCACTGGGGCAATAACACTGTAGGGTTGATTGACGTCAGTTCGGCAACTCCCGCCGACTGGCGCTACATCATCAATATACCCACACCTCGTGAGCTGGAGCTCAACTTCAGCCTGACGAGCCCGGTAGACCGCGACCGCAACAGCGGTCTGCTGCTACGCGGCACGGTGTTCACACCCGACGACCGCTATCTGCTTGTAGGGTCGATGGCAGGCGGTGGGATATGCGTAATCGACGTTGCCAAACGCGAATACAAGGGTAAACTAACCGGCTCCGCCAGCCCCCGCCATTTGGTGATAGGCGGCGGCTACCTCTACCTGAGCAGCAACGTTCAGGGACTGGTGCAACGCAAGAAACTCGACGAAGTGATAGCCGCCTGCGAGCGGTTGCATGGCGGCGAGAGCATAACGTTGAGCGGCTGGGAAGAATGTCGCGTGGGAGGTGGCGCCCGCACGTTGGAGCTGTCGCCGAGCGGCAACTACGCGTTTGTGGCGTGCAACAGTGCCAGCAAGCTATGCGTGGTCGATACGCGAAAGATGAAGATGATCGCGCAGATTGACGTCGACTCCTACCCGGTGGGACTCGCACTGAGCGACGACGGCACCATCGCCATCGTCACCAGTCAGGGACGTAAAGGCAACGGCGGAAATGCCGTAAACATATATAAGGTGGAATACTCCACGCCCGAGCCCGTTCCGGCTAAGGCCGAGCCACAGGAGGAATGTACCCAAGAGGCTGACGCGGCGCAAAGTGCCGACGCCGTAAGCACGTCGACGTTCAACCTGCCACTACTGCTGGGCATTGGCGGCGCGCTTGTGGCGTTGCTGCTTGTATTCTATCTGATAAACCGCAAGAAGAAATGAGCCAAACGAAGCCGAGAGTAGAAATAAAGACTTTGACGGCATGGCGCGCGCTGTGGGTGGCGTTTATAGTGCTTTATCACTATCAAGTGGCCGGGTTTAACGACTTGACGCGATGCGGTGTGGCCTTCTTCTTCATCTCAAGCGGCTTCCTAAGTATGTGGCACTACGGGGAGCGTGAGCGCATAGGGTGGCGAAGCTACGTTTGGCGCCACGCCCGCAAGATTTACCCGCTACACTGGCTTACGCTGGCGGTGGTGCTAGGGCTCAACTATCACTTTCGCGGCATAAGCGAACCGGCATCCACAATAGCCGCCAACGCGTTGCTGTTGCAGGCGTTTATACCGGTAAAGACTGTATATTACTCGATAAACACTCTGTCGTGGTTTCTGTCGGCACTGATGTTTTGCTACGCCTTGTTTCCGTTGCTGATCCGGCTTACACGCAGGCTCCGGCTACGCTATTTCGCCCTACTCGTTACAGTGGCCGCGGTAACGATAGCCGTTGTGCTAAGTAACGTAGGGGTCGAGGTGCGCGAGTATCTGTACGTTTGTCCGGTAGTGCGACTTCTCGATTTCCTGATAGGAATGCTGCTATGGCGAATAGTTAAGGCGATTGACAGTGTGGATAATCGCAAGACGATCTCGTTTGGCACTGCCACGGCGCTCGAGCTGTTGCCGCTCATTCTGGTAGCGCAAGCGCTGTTCCTCGTCAATAGCAGCGAACAGCTCAAAGCTGTTGAGGACAGCGTGGTGTGGTGGTTGCCGATGTCGGCGCTTATAGTAGTGGCATCGCGGCTCAACCGTAGCGAGGGAGCGTTCGGCCGGTTGTTGCTCACGCCACCGTTGATGTTTTACGGGCGTTGCAGCTTCGAGACGTATATTTTGCAGAGCGCGGTAGCGATGAGTGTGGCGTTCTTCGTCTTTCCTCTTTCGAGCCACTTCGGCTTGTCGCTACAGTCCTCCCCCACCCTATGCTACGTGGTTGCGCTGGCTATAGCGGCGCCGATTGCGCACAAGATATCGCTTCGATGTAAGAGGTAAGATGGCTTCGATGTAAGATGTAAGATGTAAAATGTAAGATGTAAGATGTGGGCTGCCGCAGGAAAGAGCAGGTAATCAACATATATCGCTTCGATGTAAGATGTAAAATGTAAGATGTAAGATGTGGGCTACCGCCGGGAAGAGCAGGTAATCAACATCTTACATCTTACATCCGCGATCAGCGAGGGGTCATTTGCAGTTCGAGGCGTGAGCCTGGCAGGATGACATCGGTAACGAAGAGGCGGATGTCTTCGGGAGTGATGGCCTCGAGAGTGGCGAGGTAATCCTTGTCGAAATTGAGTCCGCGCTTCACAGTGTTGTTCATCTGCACCATCCAGTAGCTGTTATCCTCTATATCCTCGTTGTGAACCTTCCGGAGGTATTGCTTGACACTGTTGAG
Source organism: Muribaculaceae bacterium (assembly GCA_017478265.1). Taxonomy (GTDB): domain Bacteria; phylum Bacteroidota; class Bacteroidia; order Bacteroidales; family Muribaculaceae; genus Sodaliphilus. The sequence continues at coordinate 5,144 of JAFVDY010000014.1, forward strand.
TTCGTCGGGCGTAACGCCGTTTTGCGCCACGTTATCGATTTCAGCGCGAATCAGTTGTCGTGTCGCGGGGGCATTCCCTGCGGTTACAGTAACGTTAAGCGGGAAAAAGATTACCGGCGCGTCGTTGCCGTTGATGTCGGTGACGAGGCTGCAATGGCTGTCGACGTGGTAGGTCCATCCACGTTCCTCGCGAATCATCTTCAGGAAACGGTCGTGGAAGATTTGTCCCGCGATTTTCGCCACGAGCGTATTACGCAAGTTGTAATCCCATTGATTAGTCCAGAAGAAGTATACTTTGTCCTGCGGGTTCTCCATCGTTCGGGTCCACTCGTTCACCACATTTCCCTTGAAGAGGCGATAGTTGATGTCGCGCGGTTGCTCTTTGCGCCCGGCGCCGGGTAGCGTAGCGAGATATTGACACACGAGAGCACGCATTTGCTTCTCGTCGAAGTTGCCGACGATGAACACGTTCATATCGCTAAGGTCGGCAAAACGGTCGCGATAGCAGTTGAGTGCCACGTCGTAGTTGACACGGTCCACCTCGTGGCGTTGCAGTTTCTCGGCCGCGAGCGGGTGGTGGTTAAAGACACCAGCGAAGAGCGAGTCGGCAAACTCAAACTTCGGGTCGCTGTCTTGGTTGGCGAGTCGCTCGCGGTTGGTTACGAGCAGTTGCTCGAAGGCGCGGTCGTCGCGCTCCGGTGCCGTAAGTTTGAGGTAGAGCAGTTGGAACTCAGTCTCCACATCCTTAGGCGTGGTTGAGCCTTGGAAACCCTCTTCGGTGCGCGACACGAAAGTGCGCAGTTTCACGTCCTTGCCTGCGAGCGTCTTCTTGAGGTCGTCCTGTGTAAATCCACCAAAGGCGCTCACAGCCATTATATTGTTGATAGCCTTGAACGTGGGCGCGTCGGCATCGGTATAGTTTTGCGATAGGCCACCGGGCGAGGTTCCGGCGAGGATAATCTCGTTGGGGTTGAGATCGGTGTGCTTGAGGTAAACGTGCATACCATTGCTCAACGTCCACACCTTAGCGCCGAAGTCGGGCATAACGTCCTCCGCCACAATTGCGCCCGGCTCGGGCAGAGCCGCGAGCAGTTCGCCGTCCTTCACGTGGTCGACATACGGCTCGACATCGGCCTTACGCGCGAGTTTGTAGGCCGCCTCGAGGTCGGCCGCCGAGGGTAACGTGGCCGCATCCTTCTCGGGCGCGTAAGTAACGAGCACCACGTTGCGGTCGTTGTTGGTTACCACCGAGCGGAAGTAGGCGTTTACATCGTTGAGCGTGACGGTGGGAATAAGTTCCATCGCCAGTTCGTGATATTGTTCGATAGAGGGAATAGGCTCACCATCAATAAAGGCGCGCACGAAGTCGCGGGCATAGCGTGAGTTGGGATATTTCTCGCGTTCGAGATATAGCTTGTTGACGCTGTTGCGGTAGTTGGCCATCGCACGGCGGTATTCACCATCGGTGAAGCCATAGCGCAAGGCGCGGTTCACCTCGCGCTCGACTGCCATGACACTTCGCATAGCCATTCCGCTCTTGGTGATAGCGGTGATTTGGAAGGCCTGACGGGTTTTGGAGATCATGAAGTCGCGGTCGGCGGCACGCACGTTGGTGAACGGCGCGTCGGGCTCCTTCTTGAGGTCGTCGAAGCGTGCGCTGAACATCGCAGCCACCACGCTCTTGAGATAGTCGTTGCGGATAAAGGCGGTGGTGGGCATCAGTTCGGGAGCGAGGTCGGCGTGCTTATAGAAGAGCCGGACCACGGTCTGCGTTTGCTCCGGGTCGGTGGCGACCACCGAGATTATCTCGTTGTTGTCGGGCACATCGACAGCCACCACGGGCGCGGCTTTCTTGGGCTGACGGATTGAGCCGAACAGCTCGTTGATGCGCTCGACTGCCCAGTCGGGGTCGATGTCGCCAACCACGATAATCGCCTGGTTACCCGGGTGATACCACTTCTTGTAATAGTCGCGATGAGTGTTGTACTTGAAATTCTTCACCACGCTCATCAGTCCGATTGGCATACGTCGGCCGTAAAGGCAGTTGGGGTAAATCTCGGGCGACACCTTCTCCATCAGGCGATAGTTGGCACCGCTGCGGTGTCGCCATTCGCCCTCGATTACGCCACGCTCCTCGTCGATGTCCTTGTCGGTAAGCAAGAGCTCGTGGCTCCAGTCGCTAAGCACGAGGAAACAGCTATCAAGCGCCGAGCGCCGAGTGCTGGGCACGTTGGAGATGTTGTAGACGGTCTCGTCGGTCGAGGTGTAGGCATTAAGGTTGGCGCCGAATTTGACGCCTATCGACTCCATATAGGTGATAAGCGAGTTGCCGGGGAAGTGCTTGGTGCCGTTGAAGCACATGTGCTCGAGGAAGTGAGCCAGTCCGCGCTGGTCTTCCTCCTCTTGGATTGAGCCCACGCGCTGGGCGATGAAGAAGTCGACGTGTTGCGAGGGGTAGTTATTTTGCTTCACGTAATAGGTAAGTCCGTTGGGCAGCACGCCTGTGCGCACTGACGGGTCGGCGGGTATAGGCTTATAATCGGCGGTTTGAGCTGTGGCGCAAGCTGCGGTAAGCCAGATGGCCGCCAGGGCGATGAAGAATTTGCTTTTCATTGAGTGTTTTGTTTACTGAATAGAGATGGTTTAGAAATAGAACGAGAGAGAGGTCATGAAGTGCTTGCGCGCGTAATCGTCGGTGTAGAACGTATGCTCATAAGCGAAGTTGAGACCGAGCGCGTAGCGGGTGTTGATAGCGTAGGTGATAGAAAGCGCTGTCGACAGCTGTCCGTGAGTGTCGTTGAGCAGTTCGTACTTATTTACGAGCGCGTCGCGTAGCGACTTCAGTTCGGCGTCGTCGCTGTTGAGCATTTGCTGGCTGCTGAGCACCGTAGTGGCCTCGCCTCGCAACAGGAAGTTCCATTGCAGGTGTCGAGTGTGCCAGTTGAAGTCGAAGCGCAGAGCCGAGGTGAGGTCGTTGATTACTTGTCGCGACTTGGGGTCGGCGTAGATTTCGTTGCTGTGGTTATACGACAACGATGGGCTTACGACAAGCGCCACATTCGCCACTCGAGTGCGATAGACGCCGATTGCGGTCACGTTCACCTCATTATTGTGATACATATCGATAGTTCCGATTTCGGGATAGACGCCAGAGGCCGGGTCGCCGAATATGCGCTCTCGGCCAATCAGTCGCGATATCCTTGCTCGCGCGGTTGCCTCCCATCGTCCGCCGAGCCAAGCCACCTCACCGATTATGTTGGTGCGTACGCTGCGGCCCATGGGCAACTTGTTGAGGTCGGTAAGTTCGTTGTCGATATTGTGTCCCGATAGGGCGAGTGTGATTGCCATACCGCGGCCGCTGAAGGGATAGACGCTTATCGACAGGCGCGTGTTGCGGCCCTTATATTTGGTGTTGTAGCCCGTGCCGGCAAAGCGTGCGTAGTGGTTGCCGAGTCCGGTAAGGTGATAGAGTTTCTCGTTGCCGAGTTCGCTGTAGAATGTGACATCGTTGCTCTGGCGGTAACGCACAAATTGGAGCGATAGCGCAGCCAGATAGTCGTCGCTGGCAAAGAGTCCCACCCCCAGATGGAAATCGAGTTTGGAGGTGACATTCTTCGGGCGCGGGTCGACGTTGCGCGAGTACAATCCGGCGGTATACGCCAGACTGGCGCCTATGAAGAATTTTGAGCGTCCGATGCGGTTGGCGTAACCGCCGCCGAAGCTGTAGACTTCGCGCTTCATGTCGCCGCCCGTGGGGTCGCCGAGGATGAATGGCTTGACGATGTCGTAGTCGCTGGTTTCATTCCAGCGTACGTTTCGCCTCTTGCCGTTCTGGTATCCGGCGTGCCCCCAGATGGTGGAGCCGCGATACTTCAGATAGGTTTCGGCGTCGATTGCCCAATAAGAGTCCTTGTCGCCTCGCTGAACGTCGACGGCTTCGTTCTCGCTCCACTGGTCGTAGCCGGCCGAGATGGCGGTCAGGGTATAGTTGCGGCGGAACTGGAACAACGCGGGATTTTTCCACGCCTCGGTTACCGACGAGAAGTCGCCGTGGGCGAAATCGTCAACGCGATTTACTACGGCGATTGAGTCGCCGTCGAACGCGCTCGCGGCGACCGATACCATCGCCATCGCCATCAATGCAATCACTTTATTTTTCATATCACTCATCAATTTCATAATAAAGAATTATTTCGGTTGGTCGGAAGAAGGGGTGGCGGGGTTGACCGGGGTGATGCCGTCGTAGGTGACGGTGGTGGCTTTGGTGCCGGAGGCGCTGATGGTGGTGCCTTGTAGCTCGATTTCGCTTGCCACCACGTCGCTGTTGAAGTCGTCGCTCGAGTTGTTGGTATCTTTGAAGATCGCTTTACCGTTCTTGACAAAGAGCAATTTGCGCCTTACGCTGTGGAAGAAGCGATTGCGGTCCTTGTCGATTTCGCCGCAGTGAGCCCATCCGCGGTCGAGTTCGGGCGAGGTGACGTTCCAGGCGCGGTTGGAGGCCACGCTACAGTTGACGGCATCCACTATCCACGCGTTGGGCAGCTTATAGGCTGTTTGGCTCATGGGGAAGGTGCCGGCGGGTAGCACCATCGTGTAGTTGTAGCGATACAGGTAGTTGGCCAGATACTGATCCTTGTCGATGGGGATACGCGCGAGCGCCCAAGCCTTGAAGCCCCGGTTGTGGAGCATGAAGAACGATTGTGTGTAGCAGTACCACTTGTCGAGGTTGGGCACGGTGGGGCCGTCGATGTCGAGATGAGCCGGCTGCGTCGACACGTCGTACCACTCGAAATCGGCACCGCTGAGGTCGAACGAGTTGGGGTTGGCGGTGCGGTGGTCGATGCCGGTGTCGCAGATGAGCAGGCTCTCGCCGGGCTGTACGGGGTGTTCCTTACCGCTGCCGGGGATGGTGTAAATCGCATGTACTGTCATTGCCTCGTTCATGACATCGGGGTCGTAGTCGTATTTCTCGGTGGTGACGAATTTGCTTTCCACTATCGAGAGGCCGTCGGCATATAGCACGTGGTCGGTGTTGTTGTAGATTTTGATGTAGTCATCGCCCACATAGCTGTTGCCCGAACTTTGCAGCGTGCCGGTGAAGAAGACTTCCTGGATTATGAAATCGTCGTTGTCGACAGTCTGATAGAGCTGTATGCTCACGTCGCGCGAGGTGGGAGTAAGGGTTACCGAGGGTTGGTAGCCAATCAGGTGATATCTGTCGCCGTTGCCGTAGGTCATTTCAGCCTCGTAGGAAATGTCGTAGAGGCCCAGGCGGAGCTCGATATCGTCCTGATCGGTATAGATTATCGAGCGTCCGGTGGAGATGTTTTTCACCTCGATACGTTCGCTTTCAATCACCAAGCCTTCCATGCCGTCGGGGTAGACAAGCGAGAGCTTGGGGGCAGTGGTAGTAACGCCGTCGTCGAGCATATCGTCGCAGGCGGTTGTTCCCACTATCAGCAGGAAAAGTGTAAGTATTGTCGCTATTTTCTTCATAATCTTCATCGTTAAATGCAGCGTTTAAAGGGTTAAATTCAGTTCCATCCCGAAGTAAGGGTCGCTCGAGCGTCTGATGGTCAAGCCGTTGCTCTTATAGTCGGGTTGGTAATCAATCAGTTTATTGGCAAAGACGGCGATTTTCAGATATTTTCCTATTTGCTTGGTAGCCTTTAGGTTGATGAAAAGAGCCGTCGGGATTGTTTGTTTCTTGAAGCTGTCGTCGTTGTAATGCTTGACGAGGAATTGCAGGATCTCGTCGCTTTGGTCGGCGGCGGTATAGGGGTGCAACTGTCCGTCGGCCACGTCGAGGTATAGCGTCGGCACACCGTTCTGCCACAGCTTGCGCGTTGAGGTGAACCACATGCATTGCAGAGTGGTGGAGAAGACGAGTCCCCAGCGTGTGATTTGTGTGTCGAACATGAAGTTGGTGTTGAACTGCTGGTTCTCGCGTCCGTCGTAGCAATCGTAGTAGCCGATATACCTGTTTCGCACCGGGGTGTCGCCCACCACATCGCTCACGGGATCGAACAGCATCTGACTGTTGACGTAGGTGGAGCGGAACCAGGCACCGGTGATGGTGAGGGCGGTGGCGAGCGGGCGCAGGCGGGCAGTGCCTATCACGAGCTCGACGCCTTCCTTGTCGAGCCGCGAGCCGTTGGTGTAGATTGAGTAGCCGTTGAGCACGCTCACGGTCTCGGACGGCAGCGTCTCGAGAGCGGGTGGCGCGGTGAGGGTAAGCGGGTCGATAGCCGACGCGTCGTAGCGCGTGTACTCGTAGGGTCTATAATATGAGCTGCTTCGGAAGCCGGAGCTGAGATGCTCGTTAAAGTAGGTGATTGAGATATGGTTGGCGCCCAAATTCGCTCCCACGCGCACCTCCCACTTGCGGTTGCGCGCGGCGGTGAGCTGCCGGTTGGTAACATCGTCGATATACGTACGCAGACTTATACGGCTCAACTCTGTAGGTCGCGCGGCATCGTAGTAGTTGAGCTGGATGAAGTCGGTGTAATGTGGTTGCGGATAGAGGTGGCTCACGGTGGGCATCTTGGTGGTGAGGCCGTAGCCGGCGGCAACGTAGTAGCTGAAGTTGTGCCCGCCCACGGTCAGCTCGGGGAAGGTCCACTTGAGGTTGAGACGCGGGTCGAGATACACCTTGCCGCTGAGCAGGCGGTCGCTCTCGAGGCCGAGCAGCTGAATGGTGCGCAGTCCGGCCTGAAAGTCGAGCGCGTGGCGCCCGAAGTGATGGCTGATATTGTCCTCGACGAAGAACGACAGCACCTTGAGCGCCGGTATATCCTTGAACGCTCGCGGGCGTGTGGTCCACGAGGCGCTTAACGGTCGCGTGAGGTCATACACCTGGCCGTTGCCCAGGTTTTTCGACAGTGTCCATTCGCCTCCCAGCTTATAGTCGTTGGTGAAGCCGGCGATGCCGAAGTTGCCTTGCGCCTTGAGCTTGACGAACACATTGACGGGGCGACCCTCGTTCTTATAGTCAGCAACGTATTCGCCCAGCAGGTATTGTCCGTCGTGCACGCCGGGCTCCATGGTGGTGGGTGCCACCGAGGCACGTTGCGGCGCCACCTGCTTGTGGCGCTCGAGCACATCGTTCTGGAGGCTTGCCGAGGTGTTGATATTGAGCGTTCTTAGCCAACTCAGGCGCTTGAAGGTGAGCGTAAGGTTGCTCGTAAACCCAAAGCGGTTATAGCTCGATTTATAGTCGTTGATTTTGTTGTAATTGAGGTCGGGATCCTCCTTTGAGTTGTCGAACGAGCCGGTATAGTCGAGTCCGGTGACCCAAAGCACGTCGACTCGCGGCGAGGAGGTGAAGCTGAGATTGAAACGCGCCGACACGTTGAGGCGCTTATAGTTCTCAAGATTGTTACGCGGGTCGATTTTGCTGTCGAGATAGCCTGCGTCCACGTTCATGATGTGGTCGGTTTTGCCCAGGTTGAAGCCCTTGCCTACGGCGAATAGCTTGCTGAACTCGTCGGCTTTAAATCGTGCGGTGAAGGGGGTGGCTTTGCGTATGCGCTTGATGTTCACCAGTCCGCTGGTGAGGTTGCCGTACTCGGCCGAGGGGATGCCGCGCACCACCTCCACGCTCTCGATATTGTCGGTCGAGATTGTGCGCATATCCACGCCGCGGCCGGTAATGTCGCGTTTGTATTCGGGCGACGAGGCGTCGGCAGAGGGCACGCCCTGCAAGTTGGCGTCGCCGTTGATGGGAGCGCCGTCCATTATGAAGAGTGTACCGAGCGACGAGATGGCGTACGCCGGGTTGTCGGTTTTCGTGCCGTTGGCTCCTAAGGTGCCGGTCTCGCGCAGGGTGATGGTGTTGGCGCTACCCATATCGGGGTTCTTGGAGATATTGCCCGGCAGGAGTTCCATGAGATCGGTGAACGATGATGGCTGCAGATGAGACATCGCGTCGCGGTCGATACGCGACGAGCTGGTGATGCCGCGTGACTCTTGAGCGGTTACGACCACCTCGTCGAGACGCTTGCTGTTGCTTTTCATCTTCACCGTCAGTTGTTTGTCGCCAGTGAGAAACAACTGTTGCCGATAACCGCTATATCCCACGAAGGTCACTTGCAGGGTAACGCTCGCGCTATGGGTCACGAGGCGGAACATACCGCGCTCGTCGGTCATGGTGGCGTCATTGCCGGGCTGAATCGACACAGTGGCGAATTCGATTGGTTCGCCCGAAGCCTCGTCGACAACAACACCGCTGATAACCGCTGCCGAACACACGGCAACAGCCACCAACGCGCTGTATATCATAACAATAGCTCGTTTTACCATAAAAAAACCTCTGTTTTACGGCGCAAAATTACCACTTTTTTGCCACTTCCACAATCCCTACAATCAACTATTTTACCTCTCAACAGTCACAAAAATGCAGGGTTTGAGGAAAACTCAGACAAGTCGGGCCCGTCGGACAAGTCAGACCCGTCAGACAAGTCGGACCCGTCGGACAAATAGTAAGAACTCCGAACGCTCACATCTTACATCTTACATCGCGAAGACATCACCTGTGGATCGCTTTGCTCACGCGGGTGTCGCTGCCGCGGCGTGTCACCACAATGTTGATACCCTGATGAGGGATGGCCGACGGATGTCCGAGCAAGTCGTAGTAGAGCGTTACGTCGCCGGCGGCGTCCTTGGCTATATCGTCGATGGCCGTGATAACCGGTTCTTTTATTTCAGTCGGCAACACGTCGAAGTAAGTGCTTAGTCCGCTTTCCACGTAGGGCACATTGTTGCGTAGCCGTTGCCCAACGGGTTGCGCCGGGGCTACAGAAGCTGATTTGTAGCGCGTAAAAGCGTCGAACACATAGTTCATGCCGTATTCAAGTTGCGGCAAGGTCTTCTCATATAGCTCGTAGCTGATAACGAACCCGCCTTTGAGGTGCTGTGTGTTGGTCTTTCCCGGAGCGGGAAGGTAGAACTCGTTGTCATCGTTGTAGACAGTCCACTCGAAGTGTGCGAGTTCCTGCGGCTTAGGTCTTACAAAAGCATATATTTTGCCGTCGCTGCCTTTTTGAGTGCGAGTCATTACCGATGCGGCGATGTAGGTGTTTGGGATATATGAGCTTCGTGTGCCCTTTACGGGTGTCGAAGTCACCTCAATCAACGGATTTAGCTTGTCGACAAGTTTGCCCGTGATGGTTCCTCCGGTGATTGTAAAATCAACATAGTCGGCGGCATCGGTTACGTTGCGTAGAGCCACCCAGTTGCTTTGGTCGTAGACGTTGCCGCGATTGCGCATCAGTCCCGTGGTGGGCATATAGTCCACCTCGCCGTCCTGTGCCGCGTCGGGCGTTAGCCAGTGTTGGTCGTCCTTGGCGTGCAGGTCGCCGGCTATGTCACGGTAAATGCCGGTCAGGTCGTCGGCCACGGTATATGTCTCGCCCACAGTGCCATAGTTGACAATCCACCACAGCGGATAGGCGGTATCCTGCTCGATGCTCGTGAGCCACGCCTCGAGCTTGGTGGACTGCTGATAGATGGCGAGCGTGCCGTTTGGCACGTGAATGCGCGTGTATGAGTCGGGATTGCGATACTTCGACTGATTGAAGTCCATGCCGCCGGCCGTGGAAGGTTCGTCGCGATATTGTCCGTCCCACCAGTCGAAGCCGCTCAGTTGCGTGGCCGTAGTCATGCGGAAGTAGACATCGGTCACACCGGTACACTCGCGGAAGGCCGCAAACTTGATATCCGTCACAGTAATCGGGATTACCATTTTCGTAAGGCTCCGACAGAATTCAAAGGCATTGTCGCCGATAACCTTCAGCCCTTCGGGCAATACCACATTTTGCAGATTGTAGCATCGCGAGAAGGCGTACGCTCCGATGTTGGTCACGCCGCCGTCGGCCATTCTCACCAGGCGCAGCTTGTCGCAGTCGGCAAACGCCGATTCGCCTATCGTGGTTATTCCGGAGTCGATTACGACCTGCTCTATGTAGTCGTTGTTGTTGAACGCGTCTACGGCGATTGCCACCACATTGTAATCGCCTGAACCGTCGTTTATTACATTGGGGATATAAAGTTCACTGATACCGGATTCGGCATCATAACCGGTTACGATATAAACGCCGTCGCTGTTCGACCATGTGTACTCAATGCCGCCTAAGTTAATAACGCTCTCGGCTGCTCTCACGGCAGTCGGCAGCAATAGCACCAACAGCACGAATAAGCTATATTTTAGGTGTTTAGTTGATAACATCTTTATTGATATTTTGTTATACCTATATTTTGAACATGCAAATTTACAACAAATCCTGAATACATTCACCATTTCAACCCGAAATTCTCACATTTTTATCAAAAAGTAGAGCCAAATGATACTCAAGCCAAAGCGACAATATAGGGATTATTGGACGGAGAATTTTCACTTTCTCCGTCCAATAATCCCGCATTTTTGTGAAAATTGATAGTCTATGGTACTCATAAATTGTCTAAACAATGGCGGGAATATAGTTGCTTTCGCACCATTCACCCGATATCTTTGCACCAACAAAAATTATAAATTAATAATTTAAAATGCGACCAGTGTCCCACCCACCTTCGATGTAAGATGTAAAATGGAAAATGTAAGATGTATGCAACCAGTGTCCCACGAGGCGAAAAAACGATGAGCAAGATGATGAATTCAATAAAAATTTGTATCTTTGCGGCCATGATTGTATGCGTAACAGAGAAACCGAGCGTAGCACGCGACATCGCGCGACTGCTCCAAGCCAACGACCGCCACGACGGATACTTCGAGGGCAACGGCTACCAAGTGACCTGGACCTTCGGCCACTTGTGCACGCTCCAGGATCCCGAGGAGTACACCCCGCTGTGGAAACGGTGGTCGCAGGCGCAGCTGCCCATGGTGCCCGAGCGCTTCCGCATCAAGGTGATTGACGATGCCGGCGTTAAGCGACAGTTCCACGTGATTGAGAGCCTTATCAAGCACGCCGACGAGGTGGTGAACTGCGGCGATGCCGGCCAAGAGGGCGAGTTGATACAACGCTTTGTGTATCAAAAGGCCCATTGCGACAAACCCGTGAAGCGCCTGTGGATCTCGTCGCTCACCGACGAGAGCATACGCCGAGGCTTTGCCGACCTGCGTCCATCGGCCGACTACGACAACCTCTACCACGCCGGCCTCGCCCGCGCCATCGGCGACTGGCTGCTCGGCATAAACGCCACGCGACTCTACTCCTGCCGCTACTCGCGTCCGGGTGCGGTGCTGAGCGTAGGACGCGTGCAGACACCCACACTCGCCCTGATTGTGGCCCGACAGCGCGAAATCGACAACTTCGTGCCCAGCGACTATTGGGAGCTGAAGACAGTGTATCGCGACACCACCTTCAACAGCACTAAAGGCAAATTTGACAGCGAGCAAGAAGGGCAAGCTATTGTCGACGAGATTGCCGACTTGCCGCTCACCATCACCTCCGCCACCAAGAAGAAAGGCCGCGAGGCACCGCCGCGCCTATTCGACCTCACCTCGCTGCAAGTGGAGTGCAACCGCAAGTTCGGGTTCAGCGCCGACGTCACGCTTCGCCTTATCCAGTCGCTATATGAGAAAAAGGTGACAACATACCCGCGTGTCGACACCACTTATCTGACCGACGACATTTACCCTCAAGTGCCCGCCATCCTGCAAGCGATGGAGCCATACGCGCCGCTCACAGCCCCGCTGCTCGCCGCGCCCAAGCTACCCAAGAGCAAGAAGGTGTTCGACAACAGCAAGGTGACCGACCACCATGCAATCATCCCTACCAACGTCAACCCGGCCACGGTGAGCATGAGCCTGGACGAGAAACGCGTCTACAACCTGATTGCCAAACGATTTATCGCCGCATTCTATCCCGACTGCCAATTCGACACCACCACGGTGCTTGCCCATGTGGGTAAATACGAGTTCAAGGCTACCGGCAAGGTGATTACCGATGAAGGATGGCGCGTAATATATAATAAGGATAAGAACGAAGCCCTGGATAAAGACGGTGACGACAACGCCGTGATGCCGGCGTTCACACCCGGCGAGAGCGGCCCACACAAGCCCTCCCTGCTCAAGAAGACCACTCAGCCGCCAAAACCCTACAACGAGGGCACTCTGCTGCGAGCGATGGAGACAGCCGGCAAGCTGGTGGAGGACGAAGAGCTGCGCGACGCCATGAAGGAAAACGGCATAGGTCGCCCATCGACCCGTGCGGCAATAATCGAGACTCTCTTCAAGCGCCACTATATAGCCCGCAACAAGAAGAGCATCTACCCCACCCCGGCCGGCTGTCAGCTAATCGACACCATTCGCAACGAGTTGCTCAAGAGTGCGAAACTTACCGGCATTTGGGAACGCAAGCTACGACAAATCGAGCGCGGCGAATACTCCGCTCCACAGTTTATCGATGAGCTCAAAGAGATGGTTCAGAATGTGGTGGACGACGTGATGCGCGACAATACCGGCTCTACCATCGCCGTTCCGGCCGACAAACCGTCAGCCGACAAACCCGCCGCCAAACCCGATAAGCCGGCCAAGCCGCGAGCGCCTCGCATCAAGAGCATCGAGGAAATCGCCTGCCCACTGTGCGGCACCGGTCATTTGCTGAAAGGCAAAACCGCCTACGGATGCAGCAACTACCGCACCGGATGCACGCTACGCCTGCCATTCGAGCAATATCCCGCCGACCTCACCCCGGCAGCGCTCCGCAAACAGGTATCGAAACTCAAATAAAACGCTTGGAATTGAGATGATGGTTCAGACTATAATAATGGTGATAGCGGTGGCGGCGGCGTTCTTCATTGCCGGGCGCGCCATTTGGCGAGCCCTGCATTGCAAAAAGAGCGCGTTCACGGATTGCGACGATTGTCCGCTCGCCGCCAAATGCGACAAAAGCGCCAACACCACCAAACGCGAACGGAATAACAACAAATAAACATATGAACAAAAAGACATTACTCCTTCTCCTTTGCGTGATTACCGCAACGGTAATGAACGCTAAACAACTCACGGCCGAACAAGCACGCGCCACCGCCCGGGAGTTTGTAAACCGCAATGCGACCAACCGCAGTCTCGCCAAGGCCAAGGCCTCCGCGGCTACCGAAGTGCTACCCTACGGCACCGATGCCGCCGGCAGAACTATGATATATGCCGTGAACGTAGGCAAGAACGCCGGGTTTGTGCTCGTAGGCGCCAACGACCGTAGCGACGAGGTGATCGGCTACTGCGACCACGGCACATTCGACGCGCAAAAGTTGCCCGCCAACATGCGCTCGTGGCTCGACAGCTACGTGGCAAGCGCCAGCGTTGCCGGCAAGAGCGCCGCTACCGCCCACCGAGTGCGCTCCACCACCGCAGCCGCTACCAAGAGCTACATTCCCCCCTTGCTTAAAAGCCAATGGAATCAGGACTCGCCCTACAATGACCGCTGCCCTATAATAAATGGCAAACACGCCGCCACCGGCTGCACCTTCACTGCAATAGCGCAAATAATGTACTATCACAAATGGCCCAACGCCGTGACAAAAGACATACCCGCCTTCACTCCGACATCAGCCGACTATCCGTCACTGACGGCACTGCCGGCCACAACACTCGACTGGAACAAGATGTACAACAACTATAAGAATGGTGAAGACGGCAGCGAGGTGGCAAAGCTGTTTATCTACCTGGGCACGGCGGCGAAGGCGCTCTACGGCACAACCACCGGCGTATTTGGCTATGAGGTGCTCCAAACGCTTAAGGACTATTTCGACTACGATCAGGCTGCCTACACCGTGTGGCGCCAACAGCTTGGCTACCGGCAGTGGGTGGATATGCTATATGCCGAACTGCAAGCCGGACGCCCTGTGTTCTTCAGCGGTTCCTCGCCCGAAGCCGGCCACTCGTTTGTGGTCGACGGCTACGACGAGGAGGACTACTTCCACGTCAACTGGGGCTGGGGCGGCGAGGCCGACGGCTACTATCGCGTGCTGCTCATGAACCCGAAGGACTCGCAAAGCGACGAGTCGCTCGGCGAGTTCAAAGCCGAACAAGTGGCGCTGATAGGAGTGCAACCAAATGGCGGATACAATGGCGACCCGGAGCGACTGACCGTGCTGCAAGACTCGCTCTACTACGACCCCACCGGCAATAACGAATATAACGCGATAGGCAACCAAAGCACGAGCCCCTACTTCGAGAACAACGGCTACTTGGTATGCCCATCGATCAAGACCCACAACTATAACGGAATTGAGGCCGAGTTCGCGCTCGGTTGCCGACTAATCAAGAACGATGGCAGCGTGGCCCGCGATTACGAATGGGAAACAGCGAAATACGAAATTGACAAGGGGAAAGATAAACAAATGCACATGGTGTATCTCAACCCCACAGCTGACCCCGAGCTAACCGACGGCAACTATAGAATGTTCTTCACCTCTAAGCTCAAGAGCGCCGCCGAGTGGCAATACGACATCGGTAGCGAGAACCACTACATCGACATCTACCTCGACCACGCTCACGGCTCGCTCACCGCCACCGCGGTTTCCAACGAGCCACAGATGAAAATGCTGGATTTCAAGATTGAAACCGCCACGCCGCGCGTCGACGCTCCAGTCGACATCACCTGTAAGCTTCAAAATCAGGGCAACGGCGTGTTTCACGGCAATGTGGGCATTACCTACGTGGTAAACAACGAAGCTGAATGGCTCGATTATAAAGACTGCGATTTCGAGCCGGGCGAGACACAGACACTCAAATTCTCGTTCAAACCCAAAAAGGCAGGAATGCTGGAGTTTAACCTTACCGACGCGCTCGCCGACCCGCTGCACAAAGCCTCAATCACTGTGGCAGAAAGCGACCTCACCGACAACTGCGACCTCACTATCACTCACCGCGTGACCAACGCCGAAGGCACAGAGATAATCGGAGACAAAGCACTGGTAGAGTTGACCGTTACCAACAATAGCGACAAAACGTACTACGGCGACGTCACCCTACACACCTTCAAATGGACTAGCGAGACCCACACATTTGACTATACCACCAAGAGCGAAACAGTAGCCGCCGGACAAACGGTGGTAATCAAGCGCGAGTCGGTGGTTCTCAGCGGCGCCGAGCGCTACAGCTTCCGCACATCGTATAGCAACGACGGTGATGAAACCGCGCAAGACGACACCGGCCTCTACTACACCGTGGTGCCCGCCTACATCGCCTACGACGCCACCGGCAACGCCGGCTACCGCCGAGCCGCGGCTGGCATCTCACCCGACGCCGCCGTGTGCGCCGTCGACCTACGCAACGCCCCCGAGGTAAAGAGCGTCAACACAGCCGCCAACCCCAACATTATTATAATTGCCGCAAACGAGAGCAACATGAGCGGCGACAACATTGTGAAGGACGGGAAAGCCGAGAACGTCAAACTCAGCAATGCATATCCTTTCTACAGTCCCTTGACCTTCAATGCCGAGCACATAAGTTACACCCTCACTCCGAGCGTTAACTACGACATCAAGAGTAACAAAGGCTGGACAACACTCGTGCTGCCATTTGCCGCCGACGGTTGCCAAACGACCATCGACGGTGCCGTCACACCGCTCAACTGGTACATCCGCGGCCGCAACACGGGCGACATCCTGCTCGCCACCTTCACCGCCGAGGACGGTAGCACCTTGAGCTTCGACTTCCCCGAGGGAAGCATACTCAACCCGTGCCACCCCTATCTGCTTGGAGTGCCCGCCACCTTGAGCGGCGGCCGCTCGATAGCCGGGTTGCCCATCACGTTCTATGCCCACGATGCCATAGTGGGCGTGGGTAAAGCCTCGGTAACCGGTGTCAACTATAAGATGATGGGCACCTTTACGTCCGTCGGCGGCTCAAGCGCTGTCAAGGGACTAAGCGCGGGCAACTCCGGCAGCGCTACATACACGCTCGACGGCGAAGGCGCCGCGTTCGTGCCCGCCACGCAGACTATCGCGCCGTTCAGCGCATTCTTCCTGCCCATCGCAGGCGAGGCCGCGCCGCAGCTGGCGATTGACTTCAGCTTCAGGCACTCAACAGCCATCGGCACGATTGACAGCGACCGCACGATTGATGCGAATGCTCCCATCTACAACCTGAACGGGCAACGCGTGACCAATCCCGCTCCCGGCATTTACATCACAGGTGGCAAGAAAGTGATAATTAAATAACACTACTTTAGCCGCCAGCGCGAGACAAAATGATGCTTTATCACACTTTTTAAGCCGAAAAAAGACGTAAAAAACTTGCAAAACATCTTTTTTCGTTTAAGAGCAAGAAAAAAAAACGCATAAAAAATTGGGCGAAAGAAGATTTTTAGTAATTTCGCATCATCAAATAGGCAAAAACTGATAAAATAACGACACTATTTTTCATTAAAAGATATGATATATAAGTTCAAAATCGGTTCGGAAGAGGCAGGTAACTTCAAAGTTGAAATAGCAATCGACAGCAACGACACCTTCCTCAACCTGCGTAATGCCATCCTCGACGCCGCCGGCTACGACAAGCAGCAGATCGACTCGTTCTATGTGTGTGACGACGAGTGGCACAAAGAGAAGGAAATCACCTA